>CAMYSW010000232.1:0-4588 GCA_947297425.1 uncultured Porphyromonadaceae bacterium | reverse complement strand
GTTTTATATCGATCATCTTCAGATGGCATATTATGTATATCCCATATTGAGGCAACAAAATCTGCAAATGTCCCTTCGTTGGCAAAATCTTCAAGCAAAGGTGTTTGCTCTACGGCACGATATATGCGTAAAATCTGACTTGATGTAAGTTTATTGAATCCAGACATTTTTTTGCTCAATTAGCATTATGTATTATGATTCTGTTAGGCTATGTCAGTCTGATACAAACTTTTGTTGCATCATCTTCTGTTGCAATTTTTAGTTCTATCGGAGTACCAACGTTGTTATGAAGATAATATCCGTCTGTGACAATAAAGACCTCATCGCCGGAATGTATAGTCATATCTGCAACAACCGGAGAATAACGAAATTCTCTGCCATTGATACAACGTGTCAGAAATGAGTGATTCCCGTCAATGGCTAAATGATCTTTCGTCAGCAATTCTGTCCGGTATCCTTGTTTGAGATATACTCTGACATCGCCCAGCCATGAATAATAGCAACGATCGCCAACAAATAAGGTCAAGCCAACCGACGCCCCCATCTTGGACTGAATGAGTCTGCATTCCTTCGCTAACTCATCATTGGCGTATTGTATGGCATTGACTATGGTATGTTCGGTTTTCTGAGAGCAAAAGTTTTTCTTCAGATAGGTTTCGATGCTATGGGCTACAATTCTTGAGGCATCTGCGCCATTAGACAATCCCCCCATACCATCGCAAACGACAGTCAATGCCACATCGGGAGCAATTTCCGTGTGCAAAACGTAATCCTCATTATCTTTCCCGATACCGGCTTTCGAGAATACTTCAACATCAATCATCGGTCAACCTTTTTGAGAACACATCTGAAATTGTTTGCAGAACTTTAAGGACATCAGAGGATGTGACATACCTGTTGGTTTCAAGAATCTGAACTACAAGTCGGCTATCTTCCTCACGTTCTATCTCATTGCGGAGAACGTCAGCATAGTAAGCAATCTGTTCCTGTGACAGTAAGTCGGCAATATCATGAGCCATCCAATAAGCACCTCCGACAGAGAGGTCAAATCCGTCGAGTTCATACACTTCGGGGTGGACTCCTCGTCCCTCATTGGCGAAATAGTAATTGTCCACTATATACCACATATCTTCGGCATCCTTATTTGCGCTGATATTACGGTCAAGCCAAGCATTGAGCTTCAATAAAAACAGCCCGTGCAATGACGCTATTCTTATTTCAAATTCATTATCCATGCTGACCGTAAACGCCTCGCTCAATACTTCGTCAAAACCTTTGACTGACATCGCTATCGTTTCTTCCGGCGGCCAATAGATATTATCATCGGCTTTCGCCACCGCACCGTAGGGAACTATATCCAATTCATAATCGCCGAAGTAGAATCGTTGAGCCTGATGAGTGGACTTTTCAAATCCATCGGCTATCAATGCCTGACAAATTTCATTATACTTGTCCCAACCGGTTACAGCAATGGCAATATCGAGATCTTTGGTTTTTCTTCTTGCCGATGTATTGGCGAGAACGCGCAGTATTATATCGCGGGCAGTCGCACCAATGACAAAGAAATCGCTGCCTATTTTTGAGAAGGTACGATTAAGTTGACGCAGCAGATCAATCAGCAGCGGATTGTCTATCGTTTCAGAGGAGATATTTAAGCTCATATTCCTTTATCTTTTGAGCAGCCTCGATGCAACGGCTGTTGGCCGTGTCCATCAAATCCGCGTATGTCAGTATTGCAGGTGTTACATTCGTAGCATCTTTACCTGTCCAAAACTTCTCATATACGGTAATTTCCCCGTTTGCGTCAGGAATTACAGCCCCCGTTTTCATTAAAGTTGCAGCGGGGACATCCGGATATATAGAAAACTCTCCCGGTGTAAGGAATCCATCGGTAAGAGCGGCGGCAGGTTCTCCTCCCCACATCATGCCGTCGGGGAGAGTCATAGCCTTCCAGTTCTTGCGTTTTTCCTCATCGCGGAATGCAAACCGGGTCTGCAACAGTTTGGGTTTCAGAATCTGCCCAAAGTTTGTCGCCCAGAGCATCAGCAGTCGGTCTATATTTGTCAGAAAGCGTTTATTCCCTTCAATACGCGCGAATTGCTGATATATCATTCCATCAATGATATTCTTGACTGTTCCGATTGAAACCCCGGTAGCATCCATTATATCCCGGTAAGGACGACCAATGTTTTTCTTATCAAGTAACAGATAGAAGATAACTTTAAGTCCTTTTTCCAGAAATATAGGGTATGCTTTGGGCATTACATCATCAATTGGTCTTTCTCCCTTGTTGGCGAGCATCAGCACTACATTCCCATTTTTCAGCTGATACTGGATATTGTAATTCCCGGCGCAGTCCAATACATTGATATCAGGGACTTTTGCAAGTTCCAGCATTTTGGGCGTGGCATTGATAGTAACGTAAAGAATCCGGGCATCTTTATCGGCTGGAAGGCATTTGTCCATCATCTCTACAAGTGTAAGGTTCGGCTTTACGACACACCAAAATCGCTTGCCCATTAAAGTAAGACAAGGGACATCGCCGTCATAATCTACCGTAGCTTTCGCACGATAAAGATTGCTGTTCAGTGCAGCAACGGCTCTATTTAGTATTTCCTGATCGCTCATCTCTTGTTCAGTTATTATTGAGCGTTCAATGTTATTGAACGTCGCAAAGTTAATGAACAAATCTGACATAACCAACTATTTTGTTCAAAAATATTGAATCGTTCAATTATATTGAACTGCAATATCATATTGAACAGAGACAAGCAAAGCGACAGGATTGTCATACTTGCTGATTCAAGAGTAGTTCACTTCCTCATTTATGAGGTTTTGATTTCCTAACTTATGAATACCCCATGATATTCACTGGCGAAACGAGGCGGAGATGCGACGCTTGGCTGTGCTGGGTTGAGTGCCGTCAAAAGGTGACGGGCTGCGCCTGACACCCATTGACCGCACTCGCATAGTGAAAGCGGGCTAAACACCGGTAGCCTCAACGCCGCGTGAGGATGCGCCGGGGACGTCGCTGTACCTCGCGCGACTCTAATCGGCAACCCGTGTTCTTCACGCCCGCTTCACAGTTCTTTTCATAGGGCGTTGCACCTCCACATCGTTGTCAAGGATACCATTTTCGTATGTCTGTCATTCAGTGTCACCCTGCGGGGCTGCGCTGGCTCTACTTTCATGCTGATTATAAGCGGAGTTCAAAGTGTGTTCGCTCGTGGCGATGAACGTGCCGGAACGGGGTATTCTTTGCCTTTCGGCTGAAAAAATCTCCAGACTTCCCGTTGGTCAGCTCGTATTTTTTAAGCCGTGAGGCGAACACCCCTTGCTTTCCGTCACGCGGAGAGTTCATCGAGCGAACAAACTTCAAACTGCGATTATACGCATTAAAAAAATATCGCCTTATGACACTGAACGACAGACATATTAAAAATTCGAGCTTCACTCCTTCACCAGCTCAAACCGCATTAAAAAAGGTTGCAAAGGTGGTTGTGGTTATCCTCGGTGCTATTGTCGGTCTGATGATATGGGCGGTTGTAAAGCCGATATTCCGAGGTGTGGGGTGGCTAATCTCCATACTGACGATGTTAGGGATAATCTATTGGTTAATAACACTCTAAAATATTACGACTATGGCAAAGACAATGAAATCAAACGACTCTGCAATCGCAGTAATGCAGCAGATGTTGCAGGAGCGTTGCATCGCTGAACCGATGTTCGCAATCAAATTGGCTAATCCCTCAAAGTCTATGGAAGGGGCAATCAACTACCTATGCTCCCAAATCCAAAAGAGCGGACTATGCGTAGTTGACAACGAAACCGTGATGAACCTTCTGGTACATTACTTTGACGAGAACGAGATTGAGGAAGGCGCAAAGGTCAACTGCAACATAGTTGTCAGCAAGCCGGAACTCTCCGAGGAAGATAAAGCCAACCTCAAAGAGAAGGCTATGGAGCAGTACAAGGAAGAACAGCTCCGAGAACTCCGCAGACAGAGCCAACCGAAAGCGACCGCACCTAAGCACACCGCCACCGCACCGAAAGCAGGAGCAGAAATCAATGTTCAACCAAGTCTTTTTGACCTCTAAAACTTACGGATATGTTAGCAAGAACTAAAAATCAGAAGATTATAATGTCAGCGGGAGGGTATCTTCGCCCTCTCACTGCCAAACAGAAAGAATGGGCTTTCCGCAACAGCGTTGAACATTTCGCCTATCGCCACCCAAAATCCCACAAATGCACCTGTATGGACTGCGGTCATCAGTGGAAATCCGACGATACTGCCGAGCGTTGCTCTTGCCCCAACTGCAAAGCCGACCTCAAAATGGTTGATACCTTTGACCGCACCAACAAGCAAAAATCTTACTTCAACGTGCTGACTACCTGCAAGGGGTATCAAGTCCTACGTATCTTCTTCATCATTGTGAAGCTCCGAAAGGGGTTGAAAGCCGCCCCCGGCTTTGTAGAGGTGGGTCAGTATTGGATTAACGGAGAGGGCAAATGCGAGGTACGGGCAATCCAACGGACTATCGGCTACTATCTTGACTCTTTTGCCTTTGGCTCTCCTATGGAGATACGC
>CAMYSW010000231.1:0-4618 GCA_947297425.1 uncultured Porphyromonadaceae bacterium | reverse complement strand
TGTACATTGTTAATAACATCCCCGCAAGCCCGAACCATGCGCCCACTTTTATTGAACGGATAGCAAAATATATATTACGTTTTTTCCAGAGAAACCAGCAGCTTACACCGATTACGAACACTCCTGACAGTGCCCATCCGCTCAATACGGCATGGAAGAATTTATTAATGGCGATGCCTGAGAATAATGCCCAGAAATTGTCCATCACGTTGCGCATCTGTTCGGGATCAAATTCCATTCCGACAGGATATTGCATCCAAGCGTTGGCAACGAGGATCCATAGGGCGGATAAGGATGCCCCTATGGCGGTCAGCCATGTTGAAAGGAGATGGAAACGCGGGCTTACCTTGTTCCAACCGAAGAACATCACTGCAACGAATGTCGCTTCCATGAAGAATGCGAGTATTCCTTCGATTGCCAGTGGGGCACCGAAGATATCTCCGACAAACCAGGAGTAATTGCTCCAGTTTGTTCCGAATTCAAATTCGAGAATGATGCCGGTGGCTACTCCGATAGCAAAGTTGATGCCGAAAAGCCGCATCCAGAATTTCGTGGCATGGAGCCATTTTTCAGACTTTGTCTTGAGATAGAAACTCTCCATTATTGCCACCATCACCGAAAGTCCGAGTGTGAGCGGCACGAAGAGCCAATGATAAATGGCCGTGACGGCAAATTGAAGCCTCGACCAATCGACTACTGTAGTTAGATCTGACATTTGTTTATAGGGTTAATGTTTTTAAATTTCGTTACTTATTAAAACAATTGATGATATGTTTTTGGTTATGCCGACATTGTTAACGTGATGTCAGCTCTTGGCGAACATGATCTGCCCGATCTTTGTCATTGTCAAAATTTGCAGACAGGAAATTCGGAAAAAATAAGAACTTCATCACAACGAAGAAGATGAAAAGTTTTATGAGGATTATTATCCACAATGTTTTGCCCACAGTCATTTCGCGAAAGCCGTTGTAATAGAACAGCCATATACTTTTCATCCCTTTACGGGAGGATTGAATAATTGATGAAATCATCTTTGGCAAACTTTCCGGTGTCATGCCGACAAATTTAATCAAAAAATTATATTAAATGGAAAAATCATGAGGATTTTTGATTAACTTTGCAAAAGATGAGTCCTGCATTTCAGAAATTGCAGGTAAGGTTTCCGTTATGCGTGCATTAACGGACGTTTAAACATACGTTGAACTTTCTATTATGAGAGTTAAATAATTATTTTAAAACAGTTTCTACACATATGGCTCTTTGGTTTGAATGCAAGGTAAGATATGATAAAATGCAAGAAAACGGGATGGTTAAAAAAGTGAATGAACCGTATCTCGTGGATGCATTGACCTTTACGGAAGCGGAAGCCCGCATAGTGGAGGAGATGAAGCCTTTTATCTCCGGTGAGTATTCAATATCTTCAGAAAAGAAAACCAAGATTTCTGAAATCTTTTTCAATGAGGGTGGCGACCGCTACTATCAGGTTAAAGTGAACTTTATCACTCTTGATGAAAAGACAGGCGCTGAGAAAAGGTCAGCTACATTGATTCTTGTGCAAGCCTCAGATTTCGAGGATGCCCTTAAGAATTTCCTTGAGGGGATGAAGGGCACAATGGGCGATTTTGAAATCGCTTCAATCGTCGAAACTCAGTTGATGGATGTTTTCCCTGCAAATCTTGGCTGATAATTGTCCGGCGCGTCGTGACGGGCATAAGTTTAAAACTGATGGTAACTGAAGAAATATTAAAATTAAAAGAAATTATTCCGGCAGGTGTCAGTCTTGTTGCCGTGTCAAAGTTTCATCCGGCTTCAATGATAAAGGAAGCTTATGATGCAGGACAGCGTCGTTTCGGAGAAAGTCGCGTTCAAGAGCTGTTGGAGAAAATACCTCAGCTTCCGGCTGATATTGAATGGCATTTTATAGGTCATCTGCAGACAAACAAGGTGAAGCATCTTGTTGGCAAGACGGCACTTATAGAAAGTGTAGATTCCGAGAAGTTGCTGAACCTAATTGATTCAGAATCACGCAAAGCGGGAGTGACGAGCAGGGTGTTGATGCAGGTGCATGTCGCCAAAGAGGAAACCAAGTTCGGTTTTCTTCCGGATGAATTGATAGCATACTTCAGAGACCGGAAATTCGAGAATCTGACAAATACCCATATTTGCGGGGTGATGGGCATGGCAACCAATACTGACGACATGGAGCGTGTCCGGTCGGATTTCAGAGAAATAACACGTGTTTTCAAAGATATTGCCGAAGATGAAAGTTTGAGCCTTCGCGGATTTGACCAGGTGTCTATGGGCATGAGCCATGACTGGCATATTGCAGTGGAAGAAGGTGCCACAATCGTAAGGATCGGAAGCCGTATATTTGGAAACCGACAATATTGACCATTTAGAATTTAATAACCAAATATAATAACTCAATCATGACTCGATCAACTCAGAAGCGACCCATGGTCGCTATCATCACGATGTTTTTCATCTTTGCGATGATCTCATTCGTGACCAACATGGCCGCCCCCTTCGGCAATATTTGGGGATTCAAATATGAATGGGCAGGTATGGCTGGTAACCTTATGAACTTTACCGCCTATCTGTTTATGGGTATTCCTGCGGGAAATATGCTCATTCGTTACGGATACAAGAAAACTGCGCTTATCGCATTGGCTGTCGGAGCGGTAGGTCTCGGCATCCAGTTGCTGTCGAGTGTCGTAGGTGGTAATGTGGAAGTGATAGGAGGTGAAAATCCTACTTATCTTAACCTTTTCATCTATCTACTTGGTGCGCTTGTGTGCGGTTTCTGCGTATGTATGCTCAATACTGTTGTTAACCCCATGCTCAACCTCTTGGGCGGTGGCGGCAATAAAGGTAACCAGCTGGTGCAGACCGGTGGTACGTTAAATTCTTTGTCAGGCACGCTGACTCCCCTTTTGGTGGGTATGCTCGTAGGCACTCTGACTAAGGAGACAACCATGTCGGCCGTAGCTCCTCTGGTGATAACCGGTATTGCCATATTTGTCCTTGCTTTCATTATTATCTCTTTTGTTAAGATCGAAGAGCCGCAGGCTAATCTTGGCAAGGTAAAATACGAAAGAAGTCCGCTTGCTTTCCGTCACTGTCTCCTCGGTGTTATCGCCATCTTCTTTTATGTAGGTATAGAGATCGGTATTCCCGGCGAGCTTAATGCATGGATAAGCCGTGAAAACTTTGAAGGTGCTGCTGCTGTGGCAGGTTCCCTTGCAGCTCTTTATTGGCTTATGATGCTTATCGGACGGTTCCTTAGCTCTATAATCAGCGGTAAGGTTTCAACTCGCACGCAGATGGTCACGGTTTCTTCAGTTGCCATTATACTTGTGCTGATAGCTATCTTCCTGCCTGAGGAAATAACGTTCAAGTCTCCCGAGATCAATGCTCTCAATATCAAGAGCGGCGAGGTGCCGATGAAATGCCTTTTCCTTTTCTTGTGCGGTCTCTGCACATCTGTAATGTGGGGTGGTATTTTCAATCTTGCCACAGAAGGACTTGGAAAATATACAGCTAAGGCAACCGGTATCTTTATGGCTATGGTTGTCGGTGGCGGTATTATGCCTTATATCCAGGACTGGATCGGTCGCACTGCCGGTTATGTGAACAGTTATTGGCTTGTTGTGGCTATGCTCGCTTACATTCTGTATTATTCGCTTATCGGGTCTAAGAATGTCAACAAAGATATTCCGGTTGGTGAAGAACCGATCGATCTCAGAGACCTCTAAATAATAATGCAGCTCCATTAGACTGTCTATGTCTTTTGGAGCTGTTTTATAAGCTATTTAAAAGTATACATTTATGGACGTAAAAGTCATGAACAGCGCTGCCGACAACCTTCGTGTGTTGATTGCGCAGATGGTGGAGAAATCTAAATCCGGTCATCCCGGAGGTGCCATGGGTGGCGCAGATTTTATCAACGTATTGTATTCAAGTTTCCTTGTATACGATCCCGAGGATCCGAAGTGGTTTGCACGCGACCGTTTCTTTCTTGACCCGGGTCATATGTCTCCCATGCTCTATAGCATCCTTGCGCTGACAGGGAAATTCACGATAGAAGAGCTTCAGAATTTCCGTCAGTGGGGGAGTGTTACTCCCGGACATCCGGAAGTGGATGTGGAACGGGGAATTGAAAATACATCCGGACCGCTCGGTCAGGGTCACGTCATGGCTGTCGGTGCAGCTATTGCAGAGCGTTTCCTTGCTGCGCGTTTCGGAGAGGTTGTTGCACATAAAACCTATGCATTCATTTCCGACGGAGGCATTCAGGAGGAAATTTCTCAGGGAGCGGGCCGTATCGCCGGCAAGCTTGGGCTTAGCAACCTTATAATGTTCTATGATTCGAATAAGGTTCAGCTTTCCACTCATGTCGCAGATGTTACCAATGAGGATACTGCCGCGAAATATCGTGCATGGAATTGGAATGTAATTGAAGTTGACGGCACGGATCCGCTTGCTGTTTCCGGTGCCCTTGCAGCCGCTCTCGAAGAGAAAGAGAAGCCTACTTTGATTATCGGTCATACAATAATGGCTAAAGGTGCGGTTGACGCAGAAGGTAAGTCTCTTGAAGGTGCCATATCCACTCATGGGC
>CAMYSW010000230.1:0-4623 GCA_947297425.1 uncultured Porphyromonadaceae bacterium | reverse complement strand
CCATATAACCCCATTAAATTAAATCAAATCAAACAAATATGAAAACAAAAGATGAATTGAACGATGAGCTTCTTAATCTTGCATTTGCCGAAGACCTCGGAGATGGAGACCACACCACTCTTTCCACCATCCCTGCAGATGCCATGGGACGCTCACGTCTCATAATAAAGGAAGACGGAATCCTTGCCGGCGTTGAAATTGCAGAAAAGGTGCTCCATAAAGTTGACCCGTCTATCAAGATGACAGTAATGATCAAAGATGGTGCAGAAGTAAAAAAGGGAGACATCGCGTTCACTGCGGAAGGCACCGTTCGATCACTGCTTATCGCAGAGCGCACCATGCTCAACATCATGCAGCGCATGAGCGGTGTGGCAACAATGACGCGCCGATATCAGGATGAGCTGAAAGGACTTCACACCCGCGTACTCGACACCCGCAAGACCACTCCCGGCATGCGCATGCTCGAAAAAGAAGCGGTAAAGATCGGAGGCGGAACTAACCATCGCATCGGTCTTTTCGACATGATCCTCATTAAAGACAATCATATTGACTTTGCAGGCGGCATCGAGAAAGCTATTCAACGCGCAAACGACTACTGCAAAGAAAATGGAAAGAACCTCAAGATCGAAGTAGAAGTCAGAAGCCTTGACGACATAAGGCGTGTTCTTGCACACGGAGGTGTTGACCGCATTATGTTCGACAACTTCACACCGGCACTCACCAAAGAAGCTGTAGAACTCGTAGGAGGCAAAGCCGAGACAGAATCGTCAGGCGGTATCACCCTTGAAAACCTCCGCGAATACGGTGAAGCAGGCGTTGACTTCATTTCCGTTGGCGCCCTCACCCACTCCGTGAAAGGTCTTGACATGTCATTCAAAGCATATTGATGATCGACAAGAAAAAGCAGGGAGCGGCGAACCGCGAATGGGGTAAGCTGGCGGAACAGATTGCCGCTGATTACCTTCTGGGTCATGGATATATTATTCGTGAAAGGAACTGGCGTGTCGGCAACAAAATCGAGATTGACATCATAGCCGAGAAAGACAGCACAATAATATTTGTTGAAGTCAAGGCGAGGAAAGGAGAGTTTGAATCTGCCGACGAAGCTGTCGACACACCCAAGAGAAACAAGATGATAAAGGGAGGGGACATTTACATGCGCTCCCTCCCTCATCTTTTTCCTTATCGACTCGACATAATCACCGTCACCGGCACCCCCGACTCCCACGAAATAAAACACATCGAAGATGCTTTCCTCCCTTCCCTGAAATAAGAATCTGTTTAAAAATAAAATTTAAACAGATTCTAAATTAAAGTGGAACCTCCGCAACGGGTATATCAAGAGCTATTGACAATATCCGGCGCGGTATGTCGGTATTATCGGAGAGTGGCGAGAATCTCTCGGCACCTACACCGGCAGCGAATACCGGGACTGTCGCTCCGGTGTGACTGTGTGAAGTGAATCCGAACCCTGTATTCTGATTCACAATCTCAAACACGCGTGCTGTAAAACCATCAAATGTAGCGTAAAGAGTCTTTTGGTCTGCCAATTCTCGTCCTGACATCATCTGATCAAACATATTTTCAAGTTCGGCAGTCTGTTTCTCAGACGGTTTGAAAGCTGTGCCGCAACCCAATTTCTCTTTCATAAAATCCTCCATGTCCTTCCAAGTGTATTCTCGAGAATCGCCCACGAACGATTTAATATGATCTGAAAAAGCTTCCTTAGAAATTTTTTGTGCAGCAATCCTGGAAGTACGCACGGAATACCCCGTGGCATTAGTGCCTGCCGACATTCCCCCTGTCTCATGATCTGCCGTAACAACGATCAAGGTTTCTTCGGGATGCATCAGATAAAAATCATAGGCAAGCCGGAGCGACTGATCAAAGTCAAGCACTTCCCTAACAATTGTTCCACCATCGTTGGAATGTGCGGCATGGTCAATGCCTCCCCCTTCCACCATCAAGAAGAACCGGTCTGGACTCACACGTGTCAACTGGCGTATTCCGGCTTCAATCATATCCCTAAGTTTCATGGCATCCGGAATTGAATCAATTGTATACCCGATGCTCCATGTATTGACTGTGTCTGAAGACAGGACCAGCATCCTGTCAGCCTCTTCATAAAGTCCTTGAGAACCATAAGTAACCTTCACACCACGCTTTGCAAAATAGTCAAGCAACTCGGTCTTTTTTCCTTTCTTATCACGAGCCTTTGCAAGACCGGCACCTGCGACAAACTGAAAACCGGAATCAGCAAGATCCTTCCCAATCTGCATGCGCTCACCTCGGTTTTTAACATGCGTATAAAACGCACCGGGAGTCGCGTCATCAACACCGTCAGTAGTTACAAGTCCAACACCCCATCCACGTTTGAAAAGCACTTCTGCTATCGAGGTCACAGCTACCGTATCCGGCCCCATACCAAGCATCCCATTTCGGGTTTTGTGACCGGTCGCAAGCGCAGTACCAGCCGCTGCAGAATCCGTCACACGAGAGGAGAATGAATGAGTTCTCAAAGCTGACATTACAGGCATCTTATACATTGTCAAGGTATCCGGAGAACTAATAACATCCGTCAGATACAACTGCGTGTTTAACACATGATTGAACCCCATCCCGTCACCAATAAAATAGAATATATATTTCGGTGCGGCATTGGAAGTAAAGACACTTACAAAAGCCAATACACAAGAAATTAGAAACTTGGTTTTCATTATAATAATACTAATCAATATTTTTAGAAACTGTTTAAATCGTAATCACCGACATCTGAACTGAGAGAGCACTACCGCCGTGGCGATAGACACATTCAGAGATTCGGAATGATTCCCCAAATCATATGGAGGGATAAGCAACGGCCACGTCACCAGATCCCTTATAGGATCTGAAATACCTTTCCCCTCATTTCCCATAATTATAAAGCCATTCCCTGTAAGTTCGGCATCATATATATTCTCGCCATCAAGCAATGTGCCATACAGGGGCATTCCCGGATTTCCTTTTATCAGGTCACACAGGTCACAATACACGACTTCTACTTTTCCGAGAGAACCCATCGTAGCCTGCACTGTTTTGGGATTAAAGATATCCACCGTGTCATGCGATGCATAAATACGGTCTATGCCAAACCAATGTGCCGTGCGAATTATCGTTCCCATATTTCCTGGATCTTGAATACCGTCAAGAAGCAAATACAACTTTTCGGACTCCGGAACCGGAACACTATCATAGTAACCATCCGGAATCCTATATATAGCCAAAACGTCGGATGGTGTGGAAAATGATGAGATCTTGCTCATCTGGCTCTCTGAAACCTTATACACCGCATCGATATATCCCCATTCTGCCGGAATGGAATCGGGATCAAGCGCAACTATTGCCTCCACATCAAATTTGCCGATCGTATCACCAATGCATTTACGACCTTCCGCAATAAACAAACCATGCCTGTCGCGCATCTTGCGACGAGACAATTGTGAATAGATTCCTTGTTTTGTTTTTGACAATTCCATTAACAGACGTTTTGCGTGTCAACCTTTAGAAGCTATTGAAGTTGTTTAAACAACTTCATTTGAAACAAGCTTTAGGTCAAGCTTCAATTGTAAATTTATCGCGAAATTAGTGAAAATTTTGCAACATTATAAACCAAATGGCAAAGCAAGTGAAAAAAATTTTTTAACTTTGTAATTAAACTTCTCCTGTAACATGGATGCAGGATATTGCTTAATAGATAAATTCTTAACGACATGAAATATATTGGCGCTCACGTGAGCGTTAAAGGCGGAGTGTCCAACGCTCCCCTCGAAGCTAAAAGAATCGGGGCAAAAGCGTTTGCTCTTTTCACTGGCTCAAGCAACCGCTGGACTTCAAAACCGATATCGGAAGAAGAGGCATTAAAATTCAAAGAGAATTGTGAGGCGGGAGGATTCTCAGCCGGTCAGATACTTCCTCACGACAATTTCCTTATAAACCTCGGAAGTCCGGATCCACAAAAACTTGAAATGTCAAGAAAATCATTTCTTGATGAAATGAAAAGATGTGAACAACTCGGTCTTACGATGCTAAATTTCCATCCCGGAAGTCACTTGAAGGAGATTGCGGTGGATGATTGTCTCGACTTGATAGCAGAAAGCATCAATTTCACATTGGATAAAACGATGGGGGTAACAGCTGTTATCGAATCCACAGCCGGACAAGGTTCAAACCTCGGATATCAATTCGAACACATCGCACACATAATAGACAAGATAGAAGATAAAAGCCGCGCCGGTGTGTGCGTTGACACATGCCACACTTATTCCGCCGGTTATGACCTCCGCTCCGAAGAGGGATACAGAAAAACCTGGGAAGATTTCGACAGGATAATCGGAGCGGAATATCTCCGTGGGCTCCATCTCAATGATGACAAACGGGAACTCGGCTCACGTATTGACAGGCATGAGGAAATAGGCAAAGGAACGCTTGGCGAAGACTTTTTCATACGCCTTGTCAACGATCCCCGCTTCAACAATATGCCCCTTATCCTCGAAACTCCCAATGATGAGATATGGCATGAAGAGATAAGTTGGCTATATTCACAAATCAAGAATTAAGACTCTCCCCTATCTCCCACCCCCTCCA
>CAMYSW010000229.1:0-4624 GCA_947297425.1 uncultured Porphyromonadaceae bacterium | reverse complement strand
TTAATAGGCTTTGTCAGTTATTTAGCGCCTATTGTATCAGGTTATGTTTTTGGTATTCTTGCCGACACTCCATCAGTAGGATGGGATGGAGTTTTCAAGATAATGATAGTTGTTGCCATTGCCGGGGCTTTGACAATGGCTGTCTTATGGAATGTAAAAGCAGATGCGTATGAAACTGAAGTTGCTGTTGCAGATACTGACAAACTTGATGATGATTCTCTTTAAATATGTTTATAGGTAAAATAGTGTTTGTAAGTTGAATGATTTTGAAGCTTTATCATTGAGTGTTGTTAAAGCTAAGAATTGTTCAACATCTAATCCTGACTTTAAGAAGTTATTTTTAAACAACTTCTAAATAGCTTCTTAGTAGGTGTTAAAATTAAATCTATGATTAATCATATCATCTACTTAGCTACTAAGCAACTAAAATTATAGTTAGGAAACCCCGTCCGCAACTGTGAAGATTGTGGACGGGGTTATTGCTTATTTTTAAATAGTTTCTTAATCGTGTCTTTCTTTTCTTGCGGCATCAAGCCTTAATAAAATGAATAGTAGGATTGTGAATCCCCATAGGGAAGATCCTCCGTAACTGAAGAAGGGTAGCGGAATGCCTATTACCGGACACAATCCTATCACCATCCCGACATTTATCGCCAAATGGAATATCAATATTGATACAACGCAATATGCATATACTCTTTCAAATGGTGAGCGTTGCCGCTCTGCCACGTGTATTAATCTCAAAATCAAGGCTAAATACAGGACAAGCACCGTTGATGCTCCTATGAATCCTTCTTCTTCTCCAATTGTGCAGAAAATGAAGTCTGTGTGCTGTTCCGGCACATATTTCAGTTTGGTTTGGGTTCCATTGAGGAATCCTTTTCCTGCCACGCCTCCGGAGCCTATGGCAATCTTGGATTGATTAACATTATATCCTGCCCCCCGGATGTTGTCTTCAATGCCCAATGCGACCTTGATACGCAATTGTTGGTGGGGTTCCAGAACATTGCCGAATACGTAATTAACAGAAAAAAGGAACATTACCGATACAGCTGCGAATCCGATTGTGACAAGGAATTTTGATATATTATGTCGGAACATCGCTAATGCTGTGTATATCATTGCTATCAAAAGGATAGAGAGGAAGAATATAATTCCGTTTATTGAGATTCCACAAAGTGACAATACTGTCACTATTATGCCAGAGCCAATAAAGCCGATTATTACATTTCTTGCTATAATGATATCCCGACAATAGAAAAGCAACATTAATGAATATATCAGGAGAATCATGATAAATACTGAAAACTCGCCAACCGGTATTCCCAAAATCAACGGTTCTACAAATTTTACAGCAACTACGAAGAATGTAATGGCACATAATATGGAGAATAACACCAATCCGCTCATGCCTTCTCTGTATAATACGAATATGAGGGATATGTATACGAGGGCACTTCCTGTCTCGCGTTGCAGAAGGATGAGTGTTATAGGGATGAATATTATTATTAGCGCACGGAAATAATTGCTTATTTTGGCATTTAGATTGAAGTTGTACGAGTCAAATAGTTTTGCGAGCGCAAGAGCTGTAGCAAATTTCCCAAATTCAGCAGGCTGAAGGCTGACAGGACCAAGCACAAGCCATGAGTGCGATCCTTTAATATTGGGTGCAATAAATATGGTCAACAATAATATCATTGCTACCATACCATATATGGGGTAGGCATATATCTTATATATCCTATAATCAAGGATCAATATCGCAACTCCTACTATAAGGGATAGTCCTATCCATAGTATTTGTTTTCCTGAAAACTCTTTAAGGTCGAACAACGAAGCATTATCGAAATCATAACTTGCTGCATATATACTTATTGCCCCCATTGTTACCAAAAGGAGATACAATATAATCGTGACCCAATCGAGTGAGCGGAACACGGATGTTCCGGCATCAATGTTTCTTGACTCCACTTGAAACTATTGTGTTAGATGTCATCATTCTTTCTTCAATTCCCTTGCGTGCTTGAGAAATCTCGCCATTGAGATATTTCTCAATTATCAGACTGCCTATAGGCACTCCGTAAGCAGCTCCGAAACCTGCGTTTTCGACATAAACGGCAACTGCAATTTTGGGATTGTGGTATGGAGCGAATCCAATGAATGCGGAATGGTCTTTACCATGTGGATTCTGTGCCGTCCCAGTCTTCCCGCATACTTCTATACCCGGAAGGTTTGCACCACGGCATGTTCCTCCTAAAACAGCCATACGCATTCCTTCTGCTATGTCTTCATAAAACTGCTTCTTGATATGTGGTTTATGCTTTTCTTTATATTTGGGGTCAATAACGCTGTCTGCTATCTCTTTGACGACGTGTGGCGTGTAGAAATATCCACGATTTGCGATTGTAGCACAAAGGTTAGCAATCTGAAGGGGAGTGGCAAGTACCTCTCCTTGACCGATTGAAACTGATATTATTGAGTTCCCACTCCAATTACGTCCTCTGAAAGATTTGCTATAAAACTCTGCATTGGGGAGGAATCCGCGGCTTTCAGCAGGTAGGTCGACCCCAAGTCTATAGCCGTATCCCATCTCTACAAGATAGTTTTTCCATTTTTCAAACTGAACTGCAGGTTTAGTGCCTCGTTTATCGATCATGTGTTTGAATCCCCAACAAAAGTAGGCATTACATGAAGTCTGTAATGCGGGCTTTAAAGCTATCGGGGAAGCATGTCCGTGACATCCGACTTTCAGTCCGTTAACATATCCATGATAACAAGGATACATTGTGCTGAGATTTACGATACCCTCTTGAAGAAATATAAGTCCTTGTGTCGGCTTGAACGTAGAACCGGGAGGATATGCACCTTGTAGTGCTCTATCATATAACGGTTTATAATGATCCTGCACGAGTGCGGCATAGTTTTTTCCACGTTCTTTTCCAACGAGTAATGAAGGATCATAAGTCGGAGATGAAACGAGGGCAAGTATCTCGCCTGTTGAAGGTTCTATTGCAACTATAGCTCCAATTTTATCTTTCATTAATTGTTCGCCATATTGCTGAAGATCCATGTCAATTGAAAGGGTGAGGTTATGCCCGGATTTTGGAAAAACGTCATGAATGCCGTCTTCGTATTTCCCTTTTATTCTTCCATAGGCATCTTTCATGAGGATCTCCATCCCTTTCTCTCCTCTGAGTGCTTTTTCATAACTCTTTTCCACACCAAGGTCACCGGTATAGTCGCCACGACGATAATATCTGTCTTTTTCAATATCGGTAGCTGATACTTCCCTGATGTTTCCAAGAATATTTGCAGCGGAAGGTAGGGCATATTCCCTTACGGTACGTTTTTGTATGAAGAAACCCGGGAAAAGATACAGTTTTTCCTGTAGCCGTCCGTAATCTTCCTGTGACAAATGCGATATCAGCTTCTGTGGGGTATATGCCGAATATCCCGGATTTTTACGGGTATTTTTCATCTCTTCCCATTTCAAGAAGAGTTCTTCTTTTGTAATGTCAAGTGCAGAGCATAGGGCAACCGTGTCAAAATCCTTGACATCCTTGGGAATGATCATAACGTCATATGCCGGTTTGTTAAACACAACCAATTTTCCGTTACGGTCGTACATAAGCCCCCTTGCCGGATATATTACGCGTTTTAGAAAGGCATTGCTCTCCGCGCTTTCTTTATATTTGTCATCACCTATCTGTAGTGAAAACAATCTTATCAAATATATGACAACGATAACGCAGATAAAACCGCCTATCACATATTTCCTTTTTTCTAATCTATAATCTTTTCTCACTTTGGCTTATTAACTATAAGACTGTCAATCCCCAGTAATATCAAAAATGAAAAAACAGCGCTTGCCGCACTCATTATTACTATTTCCTTGATGTCTGCGAAACTGAAATATTCAATAGAAAAAACCATGACACAATACGATGCAATCATAGTGAAAAGGTATTTGCCATAGACTCCGAATCCGAGACTTGCCAATGACGGCTCAATATTTTTTGTTCGGTCATCCTTCGGGATATAAGCATATAAAGCAGGCTTTTTGATTACAGCCAGCAGTGTGCATGCAAGCGAGTGCACGCCAAGGGTATCAGAAAATATATCTACAATCAACCCTCCTATAAATGCCCATGTCAGCAACCAGCCGGTATTAAGGTCCATAGGCAGGTTGATTATGACATATATGAAAATGAATATCATTGCCACGTTAAACAGAACGATATGGTTGCAAATCAATACCTGAACAAGAATCAGGCATCCAAGAATCAACAAATTCTGAAATATGCTTTTGCTCATATCAATATTTCTTGAGATTGTCAAAATCAGCTAATGAGTCTATTTCCTCTTTGTATATATCCTTGATTACAC
Organism: uncultured Porphyromonadaceae bacterium; assembly: GCA_947297425.1. Lineage (GTDB taxonomy): Bacteria > Bacteroidota > Bacteroidia > Bacteroidales > Muribaculaceae > Lepagella. The sequence goes on along the minus strand of CAMYSW010000229.1, from coordinate 238 downwards.
GGACCGTGCTTAAAGATTTGAAATCAGGCATCAGTTTAATTTTGAAAGTGAAAAAGCTGTCGTCATGGCTTTTCACGCGATTTAAAATTGTTCCAATAGGTATTCCTTCGGGAAAGGTTGTGGAATATCCACTGGTTACTATAGTGTCTCCAATGTTGTATTCTACATGTCGTGGAATCTCCTCTACATATGCTATTGATGCGTCCTTGCCTTTCCAATTGAGTGACCCGACGAAGGC
>CAMYSW010000228.1:0-4631 GCA_947297425.1 uncultured Porphyromonadaceae bacterium | reverse complement strand
CAACTGGACAGAGCAGAGAAATAAAGAAAGAAAATCCCCCAAAACTATTCTAAAACTGGGATGAGGCCACACAGGAGATGCGCGTAGTCCCCGGAGAATACGAACTATCTGTCGGATCGTCAAGCGACGACAAAGCTCTTAAGACCATTAAAGTCAAAATATAGTGGCAATCCCTAAAGCATAAAAATTATGGCGCGAATCTAATAATCATTCGCGCCATAGTTTTATTTATATTTTAGGCAAAACTTATTATTTCTTGATAGCTAAATAAACTCGTAAAACATATCCGACACATCATCCTACTTTTCAATGACGTGTAATCCAGTCCATAAAATATACATTTCATTATCTACCAACTTTTGATCAACTACGGAATAAGCATTATGGCACTAAAAATACCATATTTTTTAGTCTAAACGCACATTCCACTTGTTTTTAATCAATTTATCGGCAATGGGTTAGCAACGGCTTGCCATTATTCTGCTTCATTAATGGTCAATTATATTTCCCCTTGTCGATATAATGCTTCTATGAAAAAGCCAATCAATGTTACTAATATATATGTTGTAAGCATCCATGCTCCGGCTTTGTTTTGCACAGTATTTCCGTCATCATACTTAGTTATAATTCTTCTATACCTTTTCTTGAAGAAAAACCTACCACCCAATAATACTATTAAACCACCCTCAATAATATAATATTGATTATCAGACGGGTATTCAATAATTCCGTATTGGGTTAATATGCCCCATACGGTCAATACGTTGGTACTCAGTATGACCGAAAACATAAGCATCCCCATAAACACGGCACCTTCTGCCAAAGAGGAATGGAGCCATAGTTTATAAAACCGATAATAAAAATAATCTATCATATCACTTCAGGCAACAGCATATCATGTTTAATATCACGTCATTTCTGTAAGAAACTCCTGCGAATGCCGCTTGATTGTACTTGTTCGGTGGCTGGATATTCATCGTCGAAATAAGTACTACTGCATCCAAGAATGATTATTTCAAATTCTGTTTCAGCATCTTTATCTACAAACTGAATTTCAGAAGATAATGGATGTTCTCTTTTATCCTCTATAAGTAATGCTTCGTATCCATTATACCGTTCATCAAAAAGAATGTTACCGATGATTTAACTTTCAAAGTCTTTTGAATTAACAAGTCCACGAATAAACTCCTCAAAACTCGCTGCAAGCGTAGTAATATTATAATCGTTTTCTTCATCAATATGGACAACACTTGGTTCTCCTACTAAACCGCATTTGCGATAATCCAAGAATATCATATCATGTCCGGCAGAAGGAGTGGTGCATATCGCTACGCCAATAGTCGGATAGCCCCATTCTTCAATCCAAAAACGATTTCCCATTTCTCCGCAAAGAGAATAAGGCTTATCTTTATCTATACCCATAATTCCACTCATTGCTATATGATTATTCGCCCAAGAAGTCCGAGTTTGTGTTGGGAAACATGTATTGACCGGTTCACCACCATTACATTGTTTTATCAGCGCAATATAAGATTGGGGCAATTTATATCCCAATTCATTTTCAATATCTTTAACTTGTTCATCAGTAGGTATTGTCCCTATATAATATTTTGAGGCATATTCATTATTATCCCAAAAATTGGAAAAGTCAAAATATTCAAAAGGAATTTTATTCATGACTGTATTATTTTAACTGTTTTATCGGTAATGGCTTGACAGGAAACAGCGTTAGTCCGTTACCTCAGCTTATTATGAACTTACTTCACCTCTTGTGCCTTTTATAATTTGCATAGCGAGCATTTTTTATAGTTCATATTTCTTGTTTTTATTTGTTGCTAATGGTTTGGTGAGGAACAGCGTTTAGCTGTTATCTCGACCTTGTTATAAGCTAAATTTTTCTGTTATTATATTCTTTATCATTTTAGTATCTGTGCTATTCAGCCTATAAATGCTACATAGTTTACTAAGAGCTTGCTGTATCTCGGCATCCGTTATTCCTAAGTTGAACATTATACCTAAAGGAAGAAACCAAGAGTTAGGAACTTGCTCGTCCTCAATCTTTACCTTTGGAATATGGCTTTCTGCGTCATTTTCACAACTCAATACACATCCTCTATCTTCTTCTTGTAGATTTCCGGTAGCATCTAATTCGGCACAATAGAAACGCTTTTCTTGGCTACTCTCATAATAGCCATAAGCGTAACGATATTCCCATAAATCTATCGAGAAGTAATAGACACCACATTTTGCCGAAAGCCTTTTACCCAATGTTTCGTAAATATATTGTAAACATTTTCCTTCAACGATATAATATCCGTTAATGAATGATGAAATCAATATCTTATCAACCCTTGTTAAAAGGTCATTAAGATAATTGTCTGCATCTTCATAAGTCGTACAAAGTATCGGGTTGTTATCCCATTGCTCATTATCAGACAAAAGGGTTAGCCCCAATATGTCTGCAACATCTTTTCTAACGGATGCAGGAATTAGGAGCCAATCAGCACAGCTAAAATGTTCTTGTACTTGTTCGTTCATAATTTGGTATACTATTGCTTATAATGGCTAAGCGGGGAACGCTGTTAGGCGTTATCACGCTTTGTTAGCAATATTTTTACTTCTAAATTCTTTTAATTTCTTTTCAATAAAAGCAAAGTCATTGATTGCTTTAATCCCGTCTTTTGCTCTATCGTATTTTTGTCGCCATTTTCTAATGCCATACAGATAAAACTTTAATCCCTCTTCCGTTAAATCTCCAATTTTTATTTCAGTATTATCTGTAGGCTTTTCTCCTTTTTTTAGTATTTCTTTAGTTGTCAATCCATTATCTTGTAAGAAATGGATGATATTTTCAAAAAAGATAATTTGCTCTGTTTTGAATTTATCAGTTAAGGGTGGTATAGACTTCATTTGAGTAAACCATCCTAATTTTGATATTATCTCGTCTTTATCCATATTTCAAATTTTATTGCTAATGTATTTGTAAGATCGCCTGTTGGTGTTATTTATTGTGGTAAACGTCACCCGGCAGGTGTGTTTCCTAATCTCTAATAATGACGTGGCAACACTCATGAATCGTCCAATGAATCAAGCGGATTGCGAATCCGGGCTTTATGGGCACTCGACACATGAAGATAGATTGTGGTGGTCTTGAGTCGTTGTGTCCCAGAAATTCCCGTATCGTGTGTAGGTCCGTGCCCTGTTCCAGTAAATGATTTCTATACCATATCAATAATTTTACGGCAAAATTTCTATGACCCCAAAATTACTGAAATAATCCGGGAAACAAACTAATCAGTCTGTTTTAATCTATAAGAATCTTTGATCGCTCTTTTGTTGCCAACCAGCCATAAATTACTAATTTGCAACTATTTCTCTGCAATCCAACCTCGGTCTCAGTTTTTCTGACTATCTTTTCCCAAGATATTTAAAATCCCGAATCCAAAAAAACTGACATTAACGGCTTAATCCATTAAGCCAAGGACAAGTTCAACAGGGCAATGATCCGATCCCATGATTTCAGCCTTTATATTCGCATCGGCTATCTTCAGGCGCAAACACTCGCTTACAAGAAAATAGTCGATACGCCAACCTACGTTACGTTCACGAGCTCTGGCCCTGTAGCTCCACCATGTATAAGCATCCGTTAGATCTGGCTTTACCGCACGAAAGGTATCGATAAAACCGCAGTCAAGGAGTTTCGTGAACTCACCACGCTCCTCATCCGTAAAACCGGCACTTCGACGGTTTGAAGCCGGATTTTTCAAATCGATCTCTTTATGAGCCACATTCATGTCGCCACACACGATGACCGGCTTTACACGATCAAGACCGCAAAGATAATTCCGGAAAGCCTCTTCCCATTCGATACGATAATCAAGCCGCGTAAGCTCTGCCTGTGAATTGGGGGTATATACGTTGACCAAATAAAAATCATCCATATCAAGCGTTATGACGCGTCCTTCACGGTCATGCTTGTCTATGCCTATACCATACTTCACATCCGAAGCTTCCGTCCTTGTATATATCGCTGTTCCTGAATATCCTTTACGGTCTGCAAGGTTCCAATAGGAATGATAGCCGTCAAAATCAAGTTCAAAAGCCCCGGGACTGAGTTTTGTCTCCTGCAGACATACGAAATCAGCGTCAAACGACGTGAATATATCATTAAAACCTTTACCGCATACAGCGCGGAGTCCATTAACATTCCATGATACAAATTTCATATTTTCATTCGTGTGTTTTAACTATATTAAATTATGTTATGACTATTTATAATTGCAAAGTTAATTAAATATCAGAATTTATTTTGCTGCAATGTAACTATTTTAATAATTTTACGTCATATATACATGAAACTGTCCCGCAGACAAATCCGGGGCACTTTCACGCAACAATATCTCCCGGATTTAATACATCGTTTCAACAATCCATATGATAATCAGCCTCAAGGACATCAACAAGTCTTATCCCGGAATCGTACCGTTACATGTACTTAAGGACGTCAATCTTTCCATAGAAAAGGGTGAACTAGTATCTATAATGGGTGCATCAGGCTCAGGCAAATCCACGCTTCTCAACATACTCGGCATCCTTGACAACTATGACTCAGGCGAATATCTTCTTGACGG
>CAMYSW010000227.1:0-4651 GCA_947297425.1 uncultured Porphyromonadaceae bacterium | reverse complement strand
CAAGTTCAATCTTCTCCATTGCAAGGCGACATTCATCGACCAGCTCAAAAGCGGAGCATTGGGAGCGCGAACCATTGACGAGGGAGGCATGGACGAGAAATCGGGCATGAACTTCTCGGAGTATATGGCGATTCTTTCCGGCAACACTGACCTTCTCGAAAAGGCGAAACTTGAAAAGCGGATAGCGGCACTTGAAAGTGAGCGTAAATCTTTCAACAAAGGGCGCGGTGATGCCGAGTTCAGGTTGCAGACCATCACCCACGACATTGCCAACAACGAGGCGACAATCGGACTTATGAAAGCCGACCTTGCCAAGTATGAGGCAGTTGTGCAGCGTGACAAAGATGGTAACCCTCTCAACAATCTCACGCTCGACGACTGCAAGCTGACCGATGAGAAGAACATGGGCTTGCATCTGCAAGGTCTGGCGCAACGAGTGGACACTCACGGAATGTACCAGCGTATCGGCGAGGTCTATGGTTTCCCGATTGCCATTATCTCAGAGCGTGCCCTTGTTGACGGCAGGGAGAAAGTCCAGAACCGCTTTGTGGTCGAAGGCAACTATAAGTACAAGTTCAACAACGGCTACATCGCCATGAGCGACACTCATGCCGCCTGCATGAACTTCGTCAACGCTCTGGAGAAAATCCCCGGCATCATCGCCCAATACGAGGAACGCACCGCCAAGCTCAAAGCCGATGTGCCGACCCTTGAAGGCATCATGTCAAAGAAATGGGGCAAGGAGGACGAATTGAAGCAACTCAAATCCGATCTCGCCGCCCTTGACCGTAAGATCCAAGCCGAAATCGCCCCGAAGCCGGAACAAGCCGACGGTATCGAGAACAAGAAATCCGAATCCAATACCATTGATGCTCCCTCAACGGAAGCAAAGAAGTCAATGGTGGCAGAACCGATAATAGATTATACCTCTGTCAATGTAAATCATTCGGTGTCCAAAGCTTATATTATGAGACATTAAAGATGAATGTTATCGCTTATGGCGTTGCTGACCGTATTGGTTGGTAACGCCACTAATTTCGTAAAAAAAGTCGAGCCTTATGGCTATCTATCCGTTTGGATGAGCCTGTGCGCTCATCCCGTATTATGAAACGCTTCAAGCCTCGGCACATTCGCCCACTATCGGATATATCATGTGGTGAAGAAAGTGGAGAAAATTGGATACGGTAAAAAACATATACAATTGTATAGTCTTAGACTGATATAAATGTATATTTCTTTGAAAAAATCGTATTTGAGCGCATTTTTATAATATAATGATGCTAATGGTTCAATTTTTCGGACTATTACAATCCTCAACTGAAAATTTTTCATTACCTTTGCGAAAAATTATGCCATGGCAAAAATCAATAGACTCAAAAGTATTCTTGTTGAAAAGAATCTCACCAATTTGTGGCTGGCATCTCAGCTCGGGGTCAACTCCACTACAGTGTCCAAATGGTGTACCAATTCTTCTCAACCGGATATTTTGATGATATTGAGAATTGCGCAATTGCTTGACATCGGGATAAAGGAGTTCTACGATGAGAGTATTGTTGATAAATATGAAGTGTGGCAATAGTAATTGTAAAAATGAGAAAACTGATATTATTCATATTTTTTATAATGGCATTACCTTTTATGGTAATGCTCATCGGGTGTGGTCATAATACCAAGGCATGGAATACGATGGACATGGCAGAGGAGCTAATGAATTCCATGCCAGATTCTGCTTTAACAGTATTATCCTCAATTGAAAAGACTTCACTTGGAGACGATAAGGAAAAGGCTCGGTATGCACTGCTGATGTCAATGGCACTTGATAAGAATTACATTGACACGACCTCTTTTGATGTCCTTCAGCCGGCAATCGACTATTATCTTGAGAAAGGTACCCCCGAGGAACGATTGCGTACCCTTTACTACCAAGGCTGTATATTTCTGAACAAGTCTGACTTTGATATGGCAATGCAATGCTATCTTAAAGCGGAGGATCTAAAAGATGAATGTAAAGACACTATTACATATGCCAATATGCTCGTCGCTCAGGGCAATATATATGCCAAGTCTTGTCAGATAGAAGGTTATGTAAGGAATAATCTATGTGCGTCAGAATTATATAATAAGATTGGAGAACAGCGTCGGGAATTGTCAAGTCTTATCCGGGCATTGGATGGCTGCATTAGTTTGGGAAACATAGAAAGGTCGGATAGTCTCATGTCGCGCACAGACTCTCTTGTTCAAATACATCCTGAACTAAAAGAAGCATCAATAAGGGTAAAGATGACTTATGGTATTCGCTTTAATTCAGATAGTGTTATAAACAATATCTTGGGATCTATTTCTGATCTCACTCAGTATGATGATGAAACCAAACTTGACATCACTTTAGGATACCTGAATCTGAATGAACCTCTCAAAGCAAAAATGATCTTTGAATCAATTGCCCCAGATAATCCCAAGACGAATTCTTTTAGATACATTTCCATTAAACCAGAGGTTTTAGAGGCAACCGGGGAATATGAGAAAGCTCTTGATGCATATAAAAAATTCCATTCAACCGTCGAATCTGAAAACTCAAAAATATATTCACAAAAAACGACAGTCGCTCAAGAACTTCATGAAATAAAGATTAATCATCTTTATTCTATTCAACGTAAGAATATGCAAATCTGGTTAGGATTATGTGTACTTTTAATTCTCATTATCGTTATCTGTATTATTTATTACCAACTTCGTTTAGGAAAGATCAAGCGGATTATCTCAGAACAGGAACAGTCGCGACTCCAACTTGAAAACGAAAATCTGCAAAAACAGAACTCTGTTCTTGAACTCGAAAGACATAACGCACAGTTGGAGTGTGAAAAACAGAATCTCGCAACTGAAAATATGAAATTAAAGATATCTCAACTTGAATCTGACAAGCATAATGCGGAACTGGAAATTGAGAAGAAAAATCTTGCTGCGGAAAATATGCGGTTAAAGATTTCGCAACTTGAATCAGAGGGTGAGCATCTAAAAGAATTGCTGACTGAAGCGAAGCTGTCAAAACCGGTCTTGGACGCAATAAAGGAACGTAGCGATATTTTAAATGGTTTGTTAGCCGCTAAAATTTCGGATAATGATACTTACTCAAAACCATACGATATATGGATAAACCAAATCACAGAGGACCGGAAAAGTTTTATGAACTCCACTCGTCTTGCTTTTAGGGCTTCACATCCAGCTTTCATGAAATATCTAGAAGACCATGGTCTCACTGAGTCTGAATTGAACTATGTATGTTTATATGCTATAGGATTAAGGGGGAAAGAAATTGGTGAATATATCCAAATAAAACGGCACTACCATACCAGTACGGATATTCGTAAGAAACTTGGCCTCAAGGAAGATGATACAAATTTGGGGCTTCATATACGAAATCTTATGAAGAAACTATAGATTCTTTTTTACGAGAATATACAAAGTAAACTCCATAAAAACGACTTCTTATAATCAAGAGGTCGTTTTATTATTTGCCAACATAGCCAAGAATGAGAGGATAATATATTCTTAATAAGATGTCTCTTAGCAAGATATATATCTTTTTGTAATCTTCATAATGGAATATTATATTCTCAATACCAACTGGCTTATATGTCGGTTAAAGAAGACATAAACGACACTCTTAATCAATTGGCGATTAGTGAATGGGCAACTTTAATCTCAAAATATTCGGAAAGGGATGTTACATCAGTGAGTTAAGCAAGATTTAATATACAAAAAGAATAATTCTTTTGTTGAACGAAAGATCAACAAACGGAGCAAAGTTCTTCTTAGATATTGTTTCTTGCAAAATATCCTACAGGAGCAGTTATTCTTTTCTCCATTCAAAAGAACGCCATGCAATTGATTTGTTACATTACTCTGCTTTGGTGTCAAAATAGGCAAAAATGGGTGGAGTGTCAAACTTTTGGATTTTATAAATATTAAAAACCACCCCCCCCATTTTATAATACATTGATATATAGCTAATTAAAAAGTTTGACCGTCAAACTTTTTCTCTTGTTTGCAAACTTTTCTCGATGTAATTTTGCGATACCAAATCAAAAAACAACAATGGTATGAAGAAATTAATGCTCATCATCGGGATAACAATTTCCCTTTTTACAATGTCTGCATACGCAGGTCAAACCCGTGCAGAAGTGTATAAATGGAATCACGAATCGATTATGAATGGCCGTGAAAGAACTCCGGTTCGCCTTCCAACAATAGACATAATCTATGACTCGGCTTCTCAAAGTATTGAAATTATTAGTTCAATGGATTGTGATGCAACAGTTGTCATATATGACATGAACGGCAACCTTATAGAATCATCAACTTCGTTGGATGATATACTGTATGTTTCAGGAGTCGACAATTCGGTATTTTATATCAGAATTGAATCAGATAACTGGTATGCCACAGCGACTATTATGGCCTAACTATACACCATACTGAAAATCTAAGACATTTATTATCAAGTAGAAAAGATTAGAGTCGACAATAATCCCACAGACCAGACTGTATAACAGGCGCGGAATCCGAAAAGTGACACGAGTAGGAGTATTATTTTCTTTGAAGATTCAAGAACGAAGTGCAAAATTTCGTTCTGAATAGCCCCACAAATTTT
>CAMYSW010000226.1:0-4707 GCA_947297425.1 uncultured Porphyromonadaceae bacterium | reverse complement strand
TGAGGATAAGGAGGTGGAACAACTCGAAAAGGAGAAGGATGCACTGATGGAAGACCTGCTCACGCAAGGACAGCATGGAAATATCTCCTTCTACGCCTTCACAGCTACCCCCAAGCCAAAGACATTGCAGACCTTCGGCATTCCATATCCCGACTCGGAGAATCCGGGGAAGATGAAGCACAAGCCCTATCATATCTATTCTATGCAGCAGGCCATTGAAGAAGGCTTCATCAAAGATGTGTTGCAGAACTTCACCCCGATAGGAACAGCCTATGAGATTGCCAAGAACATCGCCGAGAATCCCGATTACGAGGAAACACCGGCAACACGGGCGATAAAGGCATATCACGACAATCACCAGCATGTGATTGACCAGAAGATAGAGATAATGGTTGAGAAGATGCGCGAGGTGACACTCCAGCGCATGGAAGGCGAGGCGAAGGCAATGATTGTCTGCGCCAGTCGTGCCCACGCCCTGCGATATTTTCTTGCCATGAAGGATTATTGCAGACAGAAAGGGTATGATGATATTCGTCCGCTTGTGGCATTCTCCAGCAAACTCGAATTCGGAGGTGACACTTATACAGAGTCGCAGCTCAACTCTACTCCCGAGCGGAGAATCAGCGAGGAGCGGTTACCTCTGTATTTTGCGAGCGACCTCTATAACGTACTGATTGTTGCCGACAAGTATCAGACTGGTTTTGATGAGCCAAAACTGCACACTATGTTTGTTGACAAACGCTTTAAGAACGTAAAGGCAGTCCAGACACTCTCGCGTCTCAATCGCTGGCAAAAACTGAAGAAGGACACATTCGTGTTTGACTTCTCTAATACTGCCGATGAAATCAAGAAAGCTTTTGAGCCTTTCTATCAAGGCACCGACCTTGTCGAGCCGGTTGATGTGAACTATGTCTATCGCTTCCGTAAGGATATTTCACAGTATCATATCTGGAGCGAGACGGACGAGGAAGCATTCTATGAAATTTACAAGAAATATCGGGGCAAGAAGAATGCTTTGGCCGCGCTGTCAGGTTTCTTCAAGCCTATAATGTCGCGGTTTGATGCGATGGAGGAGGAGAAGCGTTTTGAGTTGCGCTCCAAGATAAAGAACTTCGTGAGGTTCTATACCTATATGGCGCAGATAGCCCGCACTTTCGACCGTCCACTGTATAAGGCGTATATCTTTGCAGATACGCTCTACAAACTTCTGCCAAAGACACCGCATGAGAAGCCTGACCTGTCGAAGAAAATCATGCTTGTAAACTCTCAGTTCAAGCAGGGCGAGACAGTGGCAATCACACTGGAAGGCAACAAGACCGTAAAGGGTGAATCCGGCAACGGTGGCGGAAAACCGGAGACGAAACGAGACCTGCTCGGAAACATCATCGACAAAATCAACATTCTCTATAAAGGAGATTTCTCAGAGGCGGACCGGGTGATTGTCGAGGCTATAGTGAATCGTCTCACAAATACAAAGGAGGCGAAGAAACTCTCGAAGAAAGCAAACAACAACGGCAAGCAGCAATTCATGGAGGCTGTGTTCCCCGGAGTATTCGATGATGTGGCCACCACTCTCTACGAAGAACAGACCGAGGCGTTCAAAGCCCTATTCGACAACGGCGAGAAATACCGTCAGATAATGTCGCAGATGGCGGCTGCTCTCTATGACCATTTCCGCGATGCCCCGTTGATATTCGACCCGGAAGCGTTCAGAAAGGCTCTGTTCAAGAACTTCAGCGATGAGTTTGCCGACTTCCCCGGCCTGCGTCCGCTCAACGAAGTGGTTGATGTATTCGTGAAAGTACTTCAGGCAAAATCGTTGCCAAGTCTCGACGGTGTAAATGACCTGCTCGTGGACTCATTCAACAGACTTTTCAACGACAAGAAGCTGACATTGGTTGACCGTCGCCGGCATTTCAATACCATTCTCACCAAGTTTGAGACTTACCTGAAGAAACTTTATTGGCTGATTCATGGCAAGGAACTGAGAAACACCCGCGACCCGGAGAAAACACCGTCGCTTGCTGACTGCATCTTTGCTTTCGAGGAACTGAAATCCCTCAAATTCAAGGAACGCAAAAAATATCAGCGCATGTATGGCTATCTTGACACTATGCGTAACTTGCGCAATGATGAGAGCCACGTTACACCGGATGCCTCGGAAGAAGAAATCATAACTTCTTCCCGAATCGTTACGACGCTATACCTCTACATAACAGCCCATTCCATCACCGATCTTGAAATGTCAGGAAAGATTTAATTGAACTGATATCCTATGTCTGAAAACAATATAAACAATTTGCTACCCGCACTTATTGATAAAAGCGATAAAGCGTATGTCGCTGTAGATGAACTCGGTCGAGTACTAAAAGGAACTCTTGGCCGGGACAGTGATGAGGTATCGACTGGGAGAAGAATCAAAAATGTCGCTATCACTGGACCTTATGGATCTGGTAAAAGTTCTATTATTCAGACATTGGAACACGACTTCCCTCAATTCAAGTATCTAAACATATCTTTAGCGACACTTCGTGCAGATAGCCACTTGAATGATGCCAAAGAATCGGAAGAGGTTTCTAACAATTTCGATAATGATAATAATAGAGCAAACGAGGATGAGACACTTGACGCTCTAAATAGACGTATCGAGTACAGCATTCTTCAGCAAATTATTTACAAAGAAAAATCGAGTAAAGTACCCAACTCTCGATTGCGTAGAATTCGACACTTTTCCAATGCAGAACTCACTCAATATGGGATTGGCATTATTGTATTCTTACTATGTTTTTTCATTGTTTTTGAGCCATCATGGTTAAGAGTAGATACTTTTTACGAGCATTTTAATTTTGGAACCGGAAATTTTTGGATAGATTTGGCTTGTTCCATCATAATGCTGGTAGAAATATTCTTGCTTATTCAGCGTATGGTACAAGCGTATAGTAATTCAAAACTTAATAAACTCAACTTGAAAGATGGTGAAATAGAACTTCAAGAGGCTTCTATTTTTAACAAGCATCTTGACGAGATTTTATACTTCTTTCAAGTAACAAAGTACAATGTCGTAGTCATAGAGGATGTGGATCGTTTTGGTACTTCTGAGATATTTCTGAAGTTACGAGAACTGAACCAATTAATTAATGAATCAAATGTTATCGATAGACCGGTCGTGTTTATGTATGCTGTCAAAGATGATATTTTTATCGATGAAGACAGAGTAAAATTTTTCGATTATATAGTAACTGTTGTACCCACGATAAATCCCTCCAATTCAAAAGATAAATTGAAAGAATTATTGGAGCAAAAAGGATATTCAGACTTTGACGATGATGATTTGTCGGAAATAGGCTTCTTCATACAGGATATGAGACTACTCATTAATATCGTCAATGAATATGATCAGTATCACCAGCGGCTGATTAAAGAGAACGCAAATCTTGATAATACAAAGTTGCTGGGAATGATTGCGTATAAAAATTTCTTCCCGCGTGACTTTGCCAAACTACACAGAAGAGAAGGGCTTGTATTTGAATTTTTAGAGTTAAAAAGCAAATTTATTGAATTTGCTCAATCTGATGTAGTCAGACGTGAAAAAGAATTAGATGATCTGATTGATTCATCAAAAAGAGATACGCATTTGAAAGTAAATGAATTGCGGGGCTTGTTTATAAATCATTTATGCAATCACTTACAAGGGGATATTATTCGGACAATTGAAGTAAATAATCATTCATATGCCCCCACGGTCATTTCTGAAAAAGAGGAATTGTTTAATAGTATAATAAAGCAGAAAAGTATTCGGTATCAGTATTCATATTCTTATGGATCAACCAGTAATCGGACAGAAAGTATCGATGTGCAAAACTTTTATGGCTCTACTGGTTTTGAAAGGAGGATAAAAGCTTTAGAGCTATATCAAGATCAAGCAAAGTATGATGAAATAAAGAGGAATCTCCTTTCAGAAAAATTGAACATTTCATCAATGCGTATCAAAGATTTATTTGATAAGTACGATGTGTCAGTCATCCCAGAATATAACAACATAAAATTGCCAGCCCTTATCGAAATTTTCCTCAGAAGAGGATATATAGATGAAGACTACTACGACTATATTTCTTACTTTTATGAAGGCATGATTTCACACTCAGATAGGGCTGTCTTAGTGGATATTAAGAGACAGAGAAGTGGTGAATATACGAAACATATCGATCATATAGAAAACTTCACAAGAGAGCTCAAACCGTGGAATTTTACGAGTGATGCTATTTTGTATGTTGAGTTGTTAGACTATTTAGTTGAACCGACCCCAGGCGCAACTCACAAATATCTACCTCTATTCTACAAGAGGATAAATAGAAAACCCGCTCCACTTAAATTTTTGGCAACATATTATGCCAAAGGACATCATTCAAAAGAAGTATTCACTCAATTCATTGCCTCTAATCCTCAGTCTACATGGCAACAAACGCTTAAACATTCTGATGAGACAGAGCGTGAAACATTACTTTGTAGCTGGTTAAGATTTGTAGAGTATCCGGTAAATGGAGACGTGCTGAAATGGATTAATTCAAATTTCAACTTTATCTCCAAATTTCAAGAAGAACTTACTAATGATATAATTATAAAGATTTGTGAATATGCTCAGTTCGAGCAAATAGGAATTAACTCTCATAATCTGATAGGGATAGTTGTAGAATCAAATGCATACAC
>CAMYSW010000225.1:0-4716 GCA_947297425.1 uncultured Porphyromonadaceae bacterium | reverse complement strand
GAAAATACCTTATTTGAAATCTCTCGGAATAAATGCTGTAGAACTTCTTCCGATAAATGAGTTTAACGGAAACATTTCTTGGGGATATAATCCAAACTTCTATTTTGCCATTGACAAGGCATACGGAACACCACAGGATTATAAAGAATTTATCGACAAATGTCACGCTGAAGGAATAGCTGTCATTCTGGACATGGTTTTCAATCAGTCCGACGGTTTGCATCCATGGTACATGATGTACACGCCCGAAGAAAATCCGTTTTACAACCTGAACGCCCCACATTACTACAGCGTGCTCAACGATTGGAATCAAGGATATCCTCTGGTGGAGCGCCAATGGAAAGACGTGCTACGCTATTGGCTAAAGGAATATAAGATAGATGGCTTCCGCTTTGACCTTGTAAAGGGACTCGGAGATAATAATTCATATGCTAATTCAGGATCCGCCGCAACAGATGCTTTCAACCAGAGCCGCATCGACCGCATGAAACGCCTGCATCAATATATGAAAGAGATAAATCCCGATGCCTATTTCATCAATGAAAACCTTGCAGGCGCAGCGGAAGAGAATAAGATGGCAGCCGACGGAGAACTGAACTGGGCAAACATAAATAATGCCGGATGCCAATTCGCAATGGGTTACTCGTCGGAATCCAACCTGAACCGCATGTGGGCACTTCAAGACAACCGCACCGCTGGCTCTACTGTATCATATCTTGAAAGCCACGACGAGCAGCGTCTTGCATATAAACAGGCAACATATGGGGCTGAGGGAATTAAAAACAATACCCTGACAAGCTGCCAGAGACTCGGATCAGCAGCGGCACAGATGCTTCTTGTGCCCGGAAGCCATATGATATGGCAGTTCTCGGAAATGGGTAACGCTCAGAATACCAAGACTTCCAGCGGTAAGAACGACACAGATCCCAAAATAGTGAACTGGTCGCTTCTTGATAAACCGGATAATAAAGCCCTGTTCGAATCATATCAGCAGCTTATATCATTACGCCTTGCAAACAAGGAGCTGTTCACGTCTGAAGCCGGAATAGATTTCACGATGCAATGCAATATATCCAACTGGGCGAAAGGGCGCATAATAACAGCGAGAAATGAAAACAAGGAACTGTATTGCGCAATAAATCCTAACGTTACAGGTTCGATAGACGTAACAATACCTTTCCGCACAAAAGACAACTCTGCTTATGAGATATATTCCCAAAGCCATGAATGCTCAGGATCATTCGATGCCACAGCCGGGATAATCACGGTTCCTGCCAACTGCTATGTTGTGGTATGCTCAAAAGATGTTAGCGGTGTGGAAAACCTTGTGTCAACTCCTGACAGCACCATATCCGTCACAAGCGGATACGGAACCTTGACCATCCGTAACGCATCATCCCGAACTTCCATTCTTGATATAACAGGTAGAAATGTCGCCATTTCTGATGAATCAGATTTCACAATTTCACTACCTTCGGGCATATATCTGGTCAAATCCGGAAAGAACACCTCAAAAGTGCTCGTAAAATAATGCATGATTAACAATTGCAATTGTTAAATTCTGCAATTATTTTAAGTTAAAAATGTTAAAATTTACAATTCTTAAGCAAAAACATTAAAAAAAATGAAGTTTTTTGCTTTGTAAACGAAATTTATATTAACTTTGCATCGTTTTTGATAGCAAAGAATATTGTTTTATTATTTTAAATTTTAAAGAGATGAAAAAATTAGTTTTCTCGCTTGCTGTTCTTTTCAGCGTAGCTATGGTTTCTTGCGGTGGTAACAAAACTACAGATGCTGCTGCTGACTCTGACACAATGGTAGTTGTAGAAGAGACTGTTGAGGTTGTAGCTGACTCTAACGACACAACTGTAGCTGCTGAGGCTGCTGTTGAGACTGTTGAGGCTCCCGCTGCTGACTCTGCAAAATAATTTTGCACCAATACAGCAAGACGAAAGTCAAAGATTAGAATCGGTGATTCCCTTCGGGAATTGCCGATTCCTTTTTTTACAACCGCAGCCCAGTCTTGACCTATTCGCAAACGAAGTTGCATAAAAGGCTATGCGACTTCCAAAATATTGGAAGATCTATGATAAAGAGAACATTTATTATCGGTTTTTAGTAAAAGTTTAAATCACTTCTTAATGTTATAAGTTTAATTTGATTACCTACTTATCTATTTTTTTCGTAACTTTGCCAAAAGTTTAGAGTAAAGACGCAATATATGGACATGAACACAAATCAGAAGAAACTTCTAACAGCCGGCATAGCCGTGCTCGCCTGTTTTGTCGCCCTTATAATATGGCTTATAGTTGCCAATTCGCGAAACACGGCTGCCGTAAACAAGGCGGAAGCCCGAGCCGACAGCCTTGCCATTGCCAACGATCAACTTGTGCTCACAAACGAATTTAACCAACTTAGCGCGGACTTCAACCAATATGAGGGACAACAGATATATCTGAAAAATGACTCCCTCGTGCATAAGTATAACGAAGCCCGCATGAAAGTGGAAGGTCTCATTCAGGAACTTAACGACGAGAAGAGCAAAAACGCCAAGAACATGGCTGCCTCCCGTGCAAAAATCAAACAGCTCGAGGGTGAGATAGCCACCCTCAAGAATATCGTGCGCCATTATCTTGAAGAGATCAAACGCCTTGGCGAAGAAAATGAAGGACTTAAACAGGAGATCCAACAGGTTCAACAGAAAAACGAACAACTATCTTCTCAATATACCGCCGCAACCAAGAGCAACGCAGAACTATCTCAAACTGTGCAGCTTGCAAAGAAACTTAATATCACTGGAGTTTCATTCAAGGCATATAACAAAAAAGGTAAAATAGAAAAAAATATTACCAAAGCCCGGCAACTTGGTGTGCATTTCACTGTAAGCCCCAACAACACTACCGCCCCCGGCATGAAGGATTTCTATATAAGGATTCTTTCTCCCGAAGGCACGCTGTTAGGCGGAGGTCCGTCATTCCAACTTGACGGTTCAACAATTTCGTCAACCTCCCATCGCAAAGTGGAATATGCCAACGAAGAGCTATCCGTAGCGGTATATTGGGACGTAAATACCACTCTAACCCCCGGAGATTACACCGTGGAGGTCTTCTGCGACGGTTACCGACTCGCTTCACGTCATTTCACAATGAAGAAATAATGAAGAGACCGACTCAAAATGAGCCCGGATAAACTCTGATTAAATATAAACGTCTTTAGAGAGTGCGCCAATGGCGCACTCTCTAAAGATGTATTTACGTAAATACAATAAATTAAAACAATTAATAACAATCCTTACTAAAAATTTTATCACAGAACAAGTTCTGACATATTGAGCTTGTTCACAATTAAGTTATGTTTATGCATTCCTTAAAACTGTTAGTTTTATCTGTGTGCGTAATGTTCTCTGTTCATGGAGCATTAGCAGCGTCACTCGGTGAAAACCAGGCTCGACGCATCGCAGCTGATTTCTTCGCGGCAGGAGGCTGCGAACGGCTTTCAAAAGAGTCTGCACTCGAACTGGCGCAGACATCCGTAAATAGCGCAGGCGAGTGCGCTTATTATGTATTTAACGCCAAAGATGGGCAAGGTTTCATTATTGTCAGTGCCAATGACAACATCGAGCCTGTTATTGCCTATGCATATGACGGCTCGTTCGAAGGAAATTCAGTGCCTGAAGCTACGGCATCCGTACTTCTGAACGTAAAGAAACACATCGCTTCCGCAAAGGTTGCCTCTCCGCGACGCAAGACAGCTGCAACGACAGCTGCGGTGTCTGGCAACAAATTGCTTAACACTGCCACATGGAGCCAGGAAGCCCCGTTCAACAACCTGATACCCAATCGCCGTCTCACTGGATGTGTCGGTGTGGCAATGGCTATAATCATGCGCCATCATGCTTATCCGGAGAAGGGCAAAGGTTCTATCGGCAATGTAAATTTCGATGCAACCTATGACTGGACAAACATGAGAACCGATAATTACCGCAATGGATATACAGCCGTGCAGGCACAGGCAGTAGCAACATTGGTTTCTCATGCGGCGCAATCAATCCTCACAGACTTCGGCATGTCAAGTTCAAGTGCATTTGAAGTCCGCGTGCCTTCCGCTCTTATAAACCATTTCGGATATGACCCGGGAGTCTCATATAAGAAACGCGCAGAAATGGACAAAGCTTCATGGGATGCGCTCATCGCGTCTGAAATTGAGGCGGGACGTCCTGTGCTTTATAGTGGACAAGATGTGTCAGTAGGACACGCGTTCGTATGCGACGGCTATGAGACTCGTGGTTCTGAGACTTATTTCCATATAAACTGGGGATGGGGAGGCACCGCCAACGCATATTTCGCGTCAGATGCCCTCAACCCCAGTGTAAGCCGCGATTATCATTTCAATGACCAGACAACCATTGTCTATAATATCAAACCTGCGGCAATGGCAGGAGCATGGTCTCCCATACACCTCACAAGCGACGGCAGCCAGATCGGTATGACATCAGACATTACCGACATGTCGGCAGGAACATCCTTCACGGTTCGCGCCGGAGCATTGAAAAATATCTCCAACGATAACTTCACCGGCTCTATCGCCATTGCCATTTATGACGGAGCGGGGGCATTCAAATCTCTTGTCAGCGATCCCCGTGGTTTCAATCTCCCTTCGTTGCAAATAAATCAGTACACCGACTTCACTTGCAACGTGCCTGCGGCATCAAAC
>CAMYSW010000224.1:0-4739 GCA_947297425.1 uncultured Porphyromonadaceae bacterium | reverse complement strand
TAAATTTACCAGATTTCTTTGATTGAAAAGTCGAGATAAGTCAAATGAGCTAATTGTGCTTGTTATCAGCGCAATATCCGTTATCGATATTGCGGTGATTTTCCTGCTTTTGACCCGATTTTCTCAAAAAGTACACCTTTTGTACCCTCGATTATGGACTGTAGGAAGAGGGAAAATGTTAAGGTCTGTAAACGGCGATTTTCAGATTATTATACCTCGGATTATCTTTGCGCAAATTATAATTGTATGGCAAAAATAGAAAATCGCAAGAAGCAGAATCCCAAACTCCGGCAATCGGAATTGAGCGACGGACGTGCCAGCCTCTACCTTGAATATTATCTCGGCAGGACTGAATCGCCCGTGCTTGACGAGGATGGGAATCAGGTATTTTACACCGAGGGAGCGATGGCGGGTAAACCGAAATATCAAATCAAACACTCCCGCAAGAAAGAGAACCTCAACCTGTATATCTGGCTTCATCCCCGCAACCAGCAAGAACGTATGCAGAATAGGAATACTCTTACCCTTGCTGAAAAGATACGTTTTGAACGTGAGCAATCTTTTTTGGAGGACAGGGAAGGCTATCGTCTCCGAAAAGACATGGACGAGGATTTCCTTGAATTCTGCAACGAGTTCATCAAATCTCCGACTCTCACCAAATACACCCGCATAACGCTCGGGCACGGACTCCAAAAGTTCAAGAACTTTCTTGCCGATACACCGAGATATTCTCTCTACAAGAATAATCTCAAGATGACACAGTTGACAGTCGACATGGTAGCTGCCTATGTTGAGTATCTGAAAGAGAACGGAACAGGCGACGGTCCGAAAATATATTTCCGAATGTTCAAGCGTATGGTTACTGCGGCTGTTGACAAAGACCTAATCAAGAAAAATCCGTGCCGTGGTTTCGTGTTGAAGAACGACAACATGACGCTACAAAAGGAGATTCTTCTGCCGGAGGAAATACAGCAGCTTGTTGCGACACATTTTGAAGGCCAGAGGCCGGAAATTCACCGTGCGTTCATCTTCGGTTTATACACCGGGGTGCGTTGGTGCGACACAAGCCAGTTGACCTACCGCAATGTGGACTACTCAACCCAGACATTGCGGTTCCAACAGCAAAAGACTAAAGACCATAGCAGCCGGAGCTGGGTAATCGTTCCGTTGAACAACACCCTTATCCGTCTGATCGGCGAGCCGGATAACGACAACTTTGATGAACGGATATTCAAAGTTCCACATTATAACATCTGCAACCTGTATCTGCGTAAATGGGTAAAGGCGGCAGGCATTAAGAAGAAAATCACATGGCATTGCGCCCGACACAGCTTTGCGGTAAACGTCCTCACCAAAGGAGCGAATATAAAAACGGTGTCGAGCCTCCTCGGACACACCTCTATAAAGATGACGGAACGATACCTCCACGTCGTTGACAGTCTAAAGCAAGACGCAATTAATTCCCTCGGTGAAATCAACTATGTACCGATGTAAAGGAAAAGCCACCCAATCCGAAGCCGATAAGTCCGATGTGATTTGTCGGCTTTTTTCTTTTCGCCGCCAATCATAATGAAAACAAAAAGGGGAAAATCGGAGTGTGAAATCGGCAACGGGGATTACGACTTTGGAGTAAGACCCACCAACATACTGCAAGGGTTTTGAGCTGCAAAATCAATTTCATGCAGCTCATAACATAACTTGCAGAATCCCGACGGATTCCGTCCCGACCTACAGAATCAGAAGGCTTGATAGCACCAAATTACAATAGGCTCCCGACAGAAAAGCCAGTTGTAATCGGGATAGCAGACTGTTTCAATTATTTGCACATCAATATTGACAAAATCCAACTTCTTGCAATGAGGACGAATAAGATTTGGCTCAAGATAGTTGACATAACAATACGCAATATATGATGCTTTCGAGATTTCAATTTGGTTAATGCGCATTACTACAGATAGTTGCATATTGAAGTCTTGATTGCAAAGATGCTGTTAGTACGTATTGACGTATGAACGTACTAACGTATTGATGTATGAACGTACTGATGTATGAACATCTGAACGTATGGATGTACATACGTATGAACAGATGTCTGAATGAACTTATGAGCAGATGAATGTCAATCCTTATGGATGAATGACAGGAGGGATTGCCATTAGAATGTCTGAATGATTTATCAATCATTCAAATGACTGACCGTCTGACTTGCCATCTGAATGATTGTCCATATCTTCCAATTCTTACACTCAAAAACGGTCGGATTACGGCTAATCAATGCGCATCCGACCGAAATTTCGGTCGGATGTGATAAAAACGGTCGGATTATGGCTGTTTCCGGTCGGATGAACTTCAACTATTTCTTTGGGATTTTCTTATTCTTCCATTCCTTTGCAGCTTCTGTTAAGCGGTATTTCTGCTTGGGATGATTGGGCTGGTCTGGATAAAGCCGCTCAATGGCACCTTCCACTAATGCCGGGGTAAGATAATTTTCTCTAAACGTTGGACGGTGTTTTATTCCCATCTTAGCCATAATATCTTTTAGAGCCATATAGTCTTCAGTCATAGACTGTATGATTATTTGAACTTGCTCGGTGCTTGGTCGGTATTTGGTCGGTACTTGGTCGGTACTTGGTCGGTGGTTGGACGCAACTTGGTCGGAAACTTGGAGCGTGTTTGGGTCGTGCTTGGGTCGTTGGAAGGTGATAGTAATGAAGGCACCGTTGATGCTCCATGTCGGTTCGGGGAGGCCTTGCTCGGTGCAGACATCTACGATGCGTTGCACGCCTGTACCCCAGCTCTCCAGATATGTCGAATGATAAAGAGCCTTGGCAACCAGCTCATTATATGGATAGGATTCATGGACATCCTTCATCGTATCGGGTGTGAGCTGACGGGGCAGGACTCCGGGATTTGAAATCTCTATGCGGTCATCATAAATGGCAAGACTGCCAGTCAACTTGAACTTCTCCCACTGCCGGTGCGACAGCGAATTTATCAGAGCCTCGCGTAGGGCAACGTACGGCACCTCAAGTTTTTCCTCGCGCATCAGACTGCGGTTGGTGATCTTGCCGCTGAGATTCAGATGCTTGAACATGAACGCCATGCCGGCGTTCAGCAACTCGAAGAAATTCCCTTCGACCCGTTGATTGTCGATAAACTCATTCTTATCCGTGCCGGCAAACCGGGCCATCCGAAGCGCGAATTGCGGATATTCACCAATCTGACGGGAGAATAAAAGCACCGCGCCGTTAGTCGGTATGCCGTTTGACAGCAGTTTCCACTTGTTCAGGATGTCGCGAATAGGCTCGCGCATCGTTGTCTCCGGCAAACGGCCGCGCTCCACACCACGGCGCACGCATCCAAGGATAAGATCCTCGTCCAAATCCGCCAATGTCACATCGTCTGCCGTAATCCGTTCCCACGAATAATTCTGCGGACGATGTTCCCGCACCCGCTCATCATACATCTCGCGTGGCATTACCATCGTGGTGCTTTCAACTTTATAATACGGGCGTCCGTGGTAAGTATAAGGCTTGTCACCCAATACCCAACCATCGAAATGCATCGCGATTACCTTATTGCCCGGATGCTCCGGCACATCAACATACTCGATTGCCGCATCCACCGCCGGTTCGATGCCTGAAAGGGCCTGCGCAATCTCACGCTTGGTACTGTCGGTAACTTCTTGCCCAATAATCTTCAGAGACTTTGGAGTGATTCCTATGATTAGCCAACCGCCGTCGGTGTTGAGAAACGCACACGCCGAGTGCATACCGTCTTTCAGTTCGCCGGTTGTCTTTTTCAGCTCTAGAGTCCTCGACTCGTCCGCCGCAATCAATGCCTTTATATCGTCAATAGTCATAGTTATATAATATTAAAAATCCTTTTAACGGTATAGGGTCAACTAATGGATTGTATAGTTTTTCTTAATGAAAGATTATTATAACCAAGTCGCCTCTTCTTCTTTCCAACTATTTATCACAGCCATTTTATCCTCACCATCCATCGTTCCCAAATAGCAGGACAGGTGTTCCTTGTTTAGATAGCTTAAAAATAGCAGTAGGCTCTTGGCAGTTTGCACTTTTTCTTGTTTAGTGAAATAAGGTGTAATAACATTCAACTCATATGCTCGTTCTTTCATATGGCTTTCTCCATTCAACGCAAGTCGACACATAAAATTTTCATAATATGTTCGTTTTTCTTTCGGTATAGAATTTAATACCCCCTCATAACACATCATTTCTTCAAAACTCATATTATAGCAGAAACTTGAGAATGCCTCGATTAACCGTCTCATTACATTCCCTATACTGGTTTCTAAATGCTCATCATCTTCGTTAGCGCTTTCTTTTGCATAAACATACACTTCTTCCAACAAATTCTTATATTCGTTGGAAATTTTCCGTTTTTGAATTTGTTTGTTCGCAAGTTCCAAGAAAAATTCTCCTGTTCCTTTGCCGCCATTAAGTTCTGAACGAACCTTGACTAAGTCAAATGCAGAACGTAAATCATGAGTCAATACCAATATCCTACTATTTGAATTTCCTCTGTTGATATTACTAAACTGATGTCTAAGCAATGATAATACACCCAATCTGTTACCATAGTCAAAGCTTGACACAGGATCGTCTATCACGATAAGTGTCTCATCAGTATATTTGTTATTCGTTTTCTTGTTACTAAATAACCTTGCAAAGAAATAACATAACCCAAGAACATTTCTTTCACCTACACCTATT
>CAMYSW010000223.1:0-4747 GCA_947297425.1 uncultured Porphyromonadaceae bacterium | reverse complement strand
TTCTATATGGTAGTGACAGATATGGTCAGCGCCAACGGTTGGGATTCAAATCGCGGCATGGTGTTGCTTAAGTCGTGCGACCTTGTGAATTGGACACATTCAGCGATCAATATCCAGAAAAAATATAGTGGTCAAGAGGATCTGAAGAGGGTGTGGGCACCGCAGACCATATATGATCCAAAGGCAAAAAAGATGCTTATATACTGGTCTATGCAGCATGGAAATGGTCCCGATATTATATATTATGCATATGCCAATAAGGACTTTACCGATATTGAAGGTGTTCCAATGCCATTCTTTTTGCCTAAAGATGAAAAATCATGTATAGATGGAGACATCGTTTTTAAAGATGGGGTTTATTATCTTTTCTATAAGACGGAAGGGCACGGCAATGGAATAAAGGTTGCAACGACACGTAATCTGACCTCAGGCAAGTGGACTGAGTATCCTGGCTATAAGCAGCAGACAAAAGAATCGGTTGAAGGAGCAGGTACTTTCAAACTTATCGGAGAGGATAAATACATCCTTATGTACGATGTGTATATGAAAGGTGGTTATGATTTTACGGAGACAACAGATCTTCAGCATTTCAAGAATGTAGACCGTAAGGTTACAATGAATTTTCATCCGCGTCATGGCACGGTGATTCCTGTCACAGCCGAAGAGATTAAGAGATTAAAGGATAAGTGGGGTGATTCGGATAAAGGAATTACATCGGCATCCGTAAACAGTCCTAACGGGAAATTGCGTGTAGACATAAATGTTGATAATGCCGGAAAACCTTTTTATCATGTTTATTATAATGGTGTGGAGATGCTTGAAAATTCGCCATTGGGGATTGTTGCCGATTATGGTGACTTCTCGAAAGATTTAAGGATGATCGCACGTCATGATAATGAATGGCATAAGTCGTATTCCAATGACAGGATTAAAAAATCGAATGTTAAATTTGATGCTAATTCACTCACTTGCGAATTTAAGAATAAAAAAGGTGACAAGATGGGTGTGGAGTTTGTGGTGTCGGATAATGATGTTGCATTCCGATATAACCTGGCCAAACCCCGAGAAACCGGCGCGGCAAGGATAATGGCGGAAACGACCGGATTCCATCTTCCTTCTTATGCCACAGCGTTTCTTACACCTCAGAGTGACGCAATGATTGCGTGGAAACGTACCAAACCGAGTTATGAGGAGGAGTATATAATTGATGCCCCTCTCTCCACTAAATCTCAATATGGTCACGGGTTCACGTTCCCCGGTCTTTTTAGGATAGGCGATAAAGGATGGATTCTTTTAAGCGAGACAGGTGTTGACCGGACATACTGTGGTTCGAGACTTGCTGATCAGGTTGACGGAACATTCTCCATAGCTTTCCCTATGCCGGAGGAAAATAACGGGAACGGCACGAGTGAGCCGGCATTCTCGCTTCCCGGTTCAACTCCATGGCGCACTATAACTGTAGGTTCAACTCTTAAACCGATTGTAGAGACTACCGCTCCTTGGAACACGGTTGATCCTCGCTTCGAATCGAAATATAAATATAATCCCGACAAAGGAACTTGGAGTTGGATCGTATGGCAGGATAACAGTATAAATAAGAAGGATATAAAAAAATATATCGATCTTGCAGGAGCAATGGGGTATCCTTACACCCTGATTGATAATTTCTGGGATAAAACAATAGGTAAGGATGGTATAGTGGAACTTATAGAATATGGAAAAGAAAAGGGTGTGACTCCGTTGTTGTGGTATAGTTCAAGCGGCTATTGGAACGATATTGAGCAGAGTCCCATCAATATAATGGACAATCCGATCACGAGGAAGAAAGAGATGGCTTGGCTGCAGAGTATCGGGGTCAAAGGCATCAAGGTAGACTTCTTCGGAGGGGACAAACAAGAAACCATGCGCCTCTATGAAGACATACTCAGTGATGCTGATGATCACGGACTCATGGTGATATTTCATGGTTGCACACTTCCACGCGGGTGGGAACGTATGTATCCCAACTATGTTGGAAGTGAGGCTGTACTTGCATCGGAAAATATGGTTTTTAATCAACATTTTTGCGATAAGGAGGCTGAAAATGCCACGCTTCATCCATTTATAAGGAATACGGTCGGAGCAATGGAATATGGTGGCACGTTCTTGAACAAGAGGCTGCACCGGAGCAATAAGGAGGGAAATTATCGTCGCACATCCGATGCTTTCCAGCTTGCATTGGCAACTGTCTATCAAAGTCCGGCGCAAAATTTTGCATTGGCTCCCAACAATCTTGAAGATGCTTCACCAATTGCTTTGGATTATATGAGGGAGGTGCCAACAAAGTGGGAAGAGACCAAATATGTTGCAGGTTATCCGGGCAAGTATGCAGTAATAGCACGCAAGAGCGGTGGCAAATGGTATATTGCAGGCATAAATGCTGAAAAAGATGTGTTGTCGCTTGATCTTGATTTGAGTTTCGTTTCTCCAGGAGAAGCTGTTCTTTATGCAGATGGCGAAAATGATACATTAATAAAGAAGGAAATAAGTTTGAAAAATAAGAAAAAAGAAGGTGTTAAGTTCAATATCTCTGTTCCTTCTGAGTCAGGATTCGTAATTGTTAAATAATTCACTTCAATAAGTGTTAAGTAAGTGATCACATTAAACAACTTTACTTAAACAAGTAATAAAAAATAGTTAGCATGAAAATTAATGCTGTAATCAAGGCAGTTGTAAGCATATATTTGCTTACGGCTGCCTTTGCTGCCTATGGGGCGGACAATATTCAGAAAACAGACTCGCTCTATCTGTTTTCATATTCCAAATCTGACGGAAGGAGTGGATTGCGTTTTGCGTGGAGTGATGATTGCAAAACATGGCATTCAATATGTGATCCACAAAGTAAATCAAAAAGCGGATATGATTTTGTGTCTTCGGATTTCGGGCCATGGGGAAGTCACAAAAAAATGTTTGATCCGCATCTCTATAAAACATCCGGAGGATGGATGGCATCATGGTATGTTTCTGACAAGCGAGAGACAATTGCTGTGGCATATTCTCCGGATCTTATGAGATGGGACCCCCAGAAGTATTCTTCAAAAGAGGAATCCTGCAGGTTGGGGTATTGCGGTCTGGATCGTGGCAAGTGTGCGGAAGTTGAGCTTAATGGCAAGAGTATACCGGGAGAGATAATGAAAGTGCCCACTGCTGTCATTAATGAATTAAATGCCTTTGTAGCGGAGCGGGGACATAAGAAACGTCTTGAAGGGGAGCTTATGAAAGATGATTGCAAGCGATTTGCCGGATTGAAGCCATTGAGTGCAAAAATTTCTGTTGCGGAAGATAAGGATCCGCTAAGGATCAGCGATAAACTGATAGGTATTTTTTTCGAGGATATCAGCTATGCCGCTGATGGTGGAATTTACGCAGAACTTGTTCAGAACCGGGATTTCGAATATGACCGCACTGAGAATAATAAACAGGGATGGGGACCTACATATGCATGGAGGCTCAAAGATATAGGTGGACGGGAGCTGAATATGAGTTTTAACAATGAGGATCCGATACATCCCAATAATCCTAATTATCTGGTTATTCCAAATAGTAATCAACCTGCCAGACTTGAGAATACAGGGTTTGATGGCATTTCTGTAAAGAAAAATGAGAGCTATGATTTTTCGATGTTTGTAAGGCTTAAGGGTAATAACGCTAAGAGAAAATTTAAAGTCGACATAATGTCGGAGAGGGGTGATATTATTGCTTCCGGCAATATATCTGTAAAAGGATCAGGTTGGCATAAAGTTGAAGCAAGGTTGAAGGTGAAGGAAACAGATAGTGATGCCGTTTTATCAATAAATATCCCTTCCGGCACGGAGTGTGACCTTGACATGATATCACTGTTTCCAGTTGCCACGTTTAACGGCAGGAAGAATGGCTTGAGACGAGATTTGACTCAGGCACTTGCTGACTTGAAACCGAAATTTGTCAGGTTTCCCGGAGGATGTGTTGCCCATGGAGATGGAATCGACAATATCTATGATTGGAAAGGTTCGATTGGTTCGCTTGAAAGTCGTAAGCCCCTTAGAAACATATGGAATTATCATCAGAGCCGGGGATTGGGATATTATGAATATTTCCTGCTGTGTGAAGATCTTGGTGCCGAGCCGTTACCGGTTATCGCGGCAGGTGTCCCGTGTCAAAATTCAGGACGGGCACATGTTGGATCGCATAATGAAATTACCACACTTGGTCAGCAATGTGGCATTCCGATGGAGAGCATGGACAAATATGTCCGTGACATTCTTGATTTGATTGAATATGCCAATGGTCCGGTTGATTCTGAATGGGGTGCGAAACGGGCTGAAGCGGGCCATCCGGAGCCTTTTAATCTCAAATACTTGGGGATAGGCAATGAAGATATGATTACAGAAGTGTTTGAAGAACGTTTTAAGTATATTCATGATATATTGAAGGATAAACATCCTGAAATAATTGTTGTCGGAACGGTAGGACCATTTTTTGAAGGTTCGGATTATACTGAAGGATGGAAATTTGCACGTCAAGAGAATGTGGCAATGGTTGACGAGCATTACTATGTGCAGCCCGGATGGTATCTTAATAACAGGGATTTTTATGACAGTTATGACCGTAATGGTCCCAAAGTATATCTCGGTGAATATGCATCACACCTGCCGGACAGGAGGAATACGCTGGAAGCGGCATTGTCGATTGCTCTTTATATGACAGACGTGGAGCGTAACGGTGATGT
>CAMYSW010000222.1:0-4749 GCA_947297425.1 uncultured Porphyromonadaceae bacterium | reverse complement strand
CCGTATACTCAAGGTCAACGACACTATAATTGCCGGTGTCAAGATGCGCAACACTGACATCATGAAGAGACTGCGCGGACCTAAAGGAAGCAATGTAAATGTAAATGTGCTACGACGTTCCGCAGGCAAATCCGATACAATCAGTTTCAACATCACTCGTGCCGATATTCCAATCAACAGTATAGATGCGGCATATATGGTCGACAACAAAACAGGCTACATCCGTCTTAGCCGCTTTTCAGCTGAAACGCGCAACGAGATGGAGAAAGCGTTGAAAGACCTTAAGAAAAAAGGAATGGAACAACTCATCCTTGATCTCGTCGACAACGGTGGCGGCTACATGCAACCTGCAATTGAGATTCTCGGGGAGTTCCTGGATCCCGGTAAACTTACCGTCTATACGGAAGGGCGCAACTCTCCCCGCTATGACCACCTATCGCAGCCACACGGACTCAAACCTCTTTTCAACAAGGGGCGCCTCGTGGTGATGGTGAATCAATATACCGCATCCTCCTCGGAAATTACAACGGGAGCTATCCAAGACTGGGATCGAGGAATCGTGGTAGGACGCCGCACATACGGCAAAGGACTTGTGCAAAGACCTTTCCCATTCCCCGACGGATCCATGATGAGGCTCACCGTGGCGCACTACTACACGCCTACCGGACGCGACATACAGAAACCTTACAGCAAAGGGGATCAGCAAGCCTACGCAATGGATATTGTAGACCGTTTCAATCATGGCGAGCTGATGCATGCCGACTCTATCAAATATATCGACTCCCTGAAAGTGGAGACATTAAGACTACATCGCCCGATATATGGTGGCGGTGGAATATCACCCGACATATTCGTTCCGCTCGACACCACAGATTTCACGAAATATTATCGCGATGTCACAGCAAAGGGCATAATAAATCAATATGCAATAAATTATGTTGACGCCCATCGCAAAGAGATCCAGCGTAAGTTCAAAAACGATGATGATTTCGTGAAAGGCTTCAATGTTGATGCCGATATGCTCAAAGACCTTTTCAGCCGCGCTGAGAAAGAGGGGGTAAAATTCAATGAAGAGGAAGCTAAAAAGAGCGAACCCCTGTTCAGTATGATAGTGAAGGGGCTTATCGGTAGGGATGTTTACGACCAGCCCACCTACTTCAAAGTTTACAACGGATATGATCCCATATTCCGAGAAGCTTATCGTCTTATAAATTCTGATGAATACGATAAGATACTGAAATAAATTAAATTTAATATATAGCCAACCTGTTTCCACTCATGAAACTATTCTTCGCCAGGACATTGCTTTCAACCGCAGTTATCATAGTTGCTGCATCATCATCCCTCCCCTTGACCGCTCAGATTACGGGAGGACAACCCCGTTTCCGCCATGTGTCAACATCCACTGCGACAAAGAAGGATTCAATAGAGTCTCGCTATCAGAAAGCGAAAGATGCCATAATCAACGGTGAATATAAAGAAGATTCACTTTACGTGAGGTCTGTCGATGAGATCATACGGCAGACAATAGTGCCCGCTGATATTCCAAGTTTCAACCGTCTTAACGCCCCATGGGTGTTCGCCGAATATAGGGCACTTGACAAGCAACGTAAAATAACCCTCCCTTCTTTAAGTTCTCAGAACCTGGAAATCTGGCGTCAAGCTGAAATTCTCAGAAAGAAAGCACTCGAAGAACAACAGTCAGAATCCGTTGATTCGATTGCCGATCGTCGCCGTTATCTTGATGAACTCTGGGGAATCGAGACCGAGCCTGCTGAAGATGAGGAGGAAGAGGTTATAATTGTTGAAGATCCGCAACAAAACGAACCGAACCTTCTACTTGGCAAATCTCGTCCGCAATGGCTTGAAAATGCCTACGAAGCATGGAACCTTCAAGAAGATTTCATGTATCAGATGATGGTGAATGATCCTACAAATATTGAATATGCATATTGGAGTTTGCCCATTCCTCCATCTTTACCGGAAGAAGATCATGGTTTCAAAGGCTTCCTGAAACGTAGCTCTATCGGCGGTGTCAATGTGAACGATGCCGTGATATCAGACTATGAAATCCAGAAAAAGCATTGGCTCCACGTGCTCAACGGTTCGTTACAGTTCTCACAGGCATACATCTCCGACAACTGGTATCAGGGAGGTAACAACCACCTCGCTCTCCTGATAAATTTCCTATGGGACGTACAGCTAAATTCAGTATGGCATCCCAACCTACTTCTTCAGAGCACATTGTCTTACAAGTTAGGTCTCAACTCCGTTGAAGATGACCAGTTTAGGAAATATTCAATCTCTCAGGACATATTCCAATATAATTTCAAATTCGGTTATAAAGCGCGCCGTAATTGGTATTATACGGTGACGGCACAGTTCAAGACTCAGTTGCTCAATAATTACAAAAAAGATACCGAAACCAGAATAGCATCCATATTGACCCCAGGAGACCTTAACCTCGGTCTCGGTATGACCTACAGCAAGACCAACGCTGCCAAGACAATTGAATTCAACGCATCAATCGCACCACTTTCATATAACCTGAAAACCGCGATAGATCCAAACATTGACCATGGACTTTTCGGTCTTCCACAAACAGCTAAATCACAGAGTGAAATCGGTTCGAACGCAGATATCACCCTCAACTGGAAAATAGGAAAGATGGTAACATATAAGACTCGCCTCTTCCTTTTCACTGATTATGACTATTTTCTTGGTGACTGGGAAAACACTCTCAATATCCAGTTCTCTCGGTTCTTCTCGACACAGCTCTATGCCAACCTCCGCTACGACTCTTCTGCCGATGGCACTGTGGCGCCAAACTGGAAGAAATTCATGTTGAAGGAGATTCTAAGTATCGGTCTGTCTTACACATTCTCCACTAAATAATGATCCGGAATCTGCGGATTCATATGATAACAGCATTTGCAGCCATGACCTTAAATTTCGGGGTCATGGCTGAAAATGTCATTACCCCTGACATATACGATAATCAAAGCGCAATGAAATATTGTCGGGAAGCAGAATTGGAAGCACCGGAGGGGATATGGGAATTTGTGGAAGATGAGACTCGTGTCCTCATAAAAAAGGAAGAACGAGGCGGCAAAGGCTATGACATTATCGTGATTTCAACTCCCGACTGCAGATTAAAACCCGGAGACCGCATCGGTAACATTGAACGTTCTGCAAAAAAAGGGAAATACCGGATGAAACTGTTCGTCAACCGTAATATGGGAATTTTCACTGATTCGAGAATATGTATGGCAGAATACATCGAAAAGGAAGATGCCATTCAAGTTCATCCGATGAAACTTAAAATCTCCATGCGTGCCATGTGGTTCTTACCTAAATTCTGGCGCTCGCTTCGCATATCTTTCGACAATCCGGCGGCAAACCTTCCCCGCGGACTGATTAAGGTATATCCGCGTACTGAACCATCCAAACCTGCGTATTTATGAAAACGAGGTATAAAATCCTGTTCCTGTCCTCAATTCTTACAATCACGACATTATTGTCATGGAATGAATTATCGGCAAGAAAGAAAGGATATAAGTTAAAAGCAAAAAGCGAGGTCAAATCAAACGGGATAAGTATAACTGAAACCATACCCGACACCGCTGCATATGACATGACAGCAGGCAGTTTCATGGTCGCTTCGCAATGCGAAAGCTGCAATAACGGTTACAAACTCAATCAGGTTGTATTCTCCGGCTTTGATAAGAATCAAGGGAACTCAAAGGAGAGTTTTTTCATAATAAACAACACAGACCGCGAATTGACCGGGTTATCGCTCTACATCGAATATCTCACCCTTGACGGACGCCAGCTTCACAAACGCTTTTTTAAATTGTCATGCAACATCCCGCCCGGTGAAACCCGCAAGGCAGACATACCTACATGGGATACACAGCGAAGCTTCTACTATCACAAAAGCACCCCGTTGAAACGTCGTGGTAATCCATTTGAAGTCAAATTTGACCTGATTGCGTATTATTTGAGGTTTTAGGTTTTAGGCGTCAGATGTGAGGTTCAGTTTTTTAAACAAGCCGTTAAACTCCACAACCGCATAAGCGATACCTGCCGCCAACATGAATCCGAGCAGGAATCCATAACAGTCGGACACTTCTGCGGCAATGAAGATCGACATCAACGGAGCCTTTATCGTGCCTGCCATAACGGCAGCTGTACCTATCAGCGCAAAATTCTCGATCGGGAGGTTAAGTCCGCATATGTTTCCAACCGAAGCAAAAAAGAATCCTAACAGACAACCTGCGAAAATAGCAGGCACAAATTCACCGGCAACACCTCCACCATTATTAACCGCCCCCACAACAGCCCCCTTAAGAAGCAACATCCCGACCACTATTGCAAGCAACACAGGCAATTTCGGAAGATCCGAGAAGAATGGTCCATATTCCACCAACTTATAGTAAATGCCGTTGACTATATTAGAAACGACATCGTAACCCTCACCGAACATTGCGGGAAACAGGAATATAACCACCCCCAGTCCAAGACCGCACACCAATGCCCGTATCCATACATTTTTCAATCCTTTGAAAAACTTCGATGCAAGTTCATAAGTATATGAATAGTATATAGAATAAACACCACTCGCGAGTCCAAGAAGAGCAATCCAGCCGAAATGCTCCGGAATAAACTGCATATCGGTAAGGATCCTGACGTTCCATGTATATCCCCCAAGCACGTAGGCTATTGCAAAAGCGGAAAGCGATGCACAGG
>CAMYSW010000221.1:0-4749 GCA_947297425.1 uncultured Porphyromonadaceae bacterium | reverse complement strand
GTCTTAGCCAGGGAATGAACCGTATGCTCAAGATGCGTCTTCTACTCAACTCTGAGCTTTGGACCGGAACGGCTCGTTATGACGAATGCAAGACGCTTTGCGAACAGATTATCGCCGGTGACTACGGCAATTATTCGATTGTTTCAGATTACCGCGACATATATGGCATCAATAACGAGACTTGTCCCGAGGTGGTGTTCGCTTTCGCCATGGAAGCGGGGCATAATACCAACAATAACCGTAACACACCCTTCCTCCCTTACAATTATGATCAGATGTTTGGATTCTCTTGCGATCAAGGAGGGTGGAATTGCGTATGCATGGTGCCTTCGAAAGACAATACCGGCACACTTGTGCCTTACGCCGGAACAGCCGATCCTAAGAGCTTCCTCTTCGATTATGGTGACAAACTCGGTGCTCCCTATGACCGCATGAATAATGCCGATATCAGAAAGCAGCCATTCAAATGCGATGCGGGTGGTAACTGGCGCGGAATATTCGCCATGGGTCCGCAGAAAGACTGGAACACCGGAGCTGACGTGCTTGCCGATGCAGATCTTCAGGACAAACCGTTGATTTATGTGGATCAGGTCGGAACTTTCCAGAATCTCGGTCGTCAGCTCGAACCCGTGATGAGTCCGCGATGGGGAGAGACCAATTCCGGTTACAGGGTGATCCGTTACCCTATCTATCCCGCTTCAACAGGTCTTGACTGGCGTAACGCCGATCAGGTGGAGTTTCGTCTTGCAGAGGTTTATTACACACTTGCAGAATGCTATATGCGTTCCGGTAACCCCTCTATGGCGAAGAGTTACGTAAACCAGGTGCGAGGCAGATATTTCGGTTCATCAGATCAGAAGGAACTTGAAAAGCCCGGTCCCGGTTTCGATACATTTGATGCCGACTGGCTTCTCAGCGAGTGGGGTATTGAATTTCTCAATGAAGGTCGCCGACGTCGCACCGACTTGCGCCGTTTTGACAAATTCACTCAAGGACAGTGGTGGTTCTTCGGGCGTGCTACGGAAACAGACCGTCAACTACCCGCAAAACGAGACCGTAAATATGAATGGTATCCTCTGCCTCAGGCGGCACTTATGGTGAATCCCGGTCTTGTTCAAAATCCCAATTATTAAACAGCTTCTTAAAAGACTTCAAAATGAAAAAGTTCAAAATATCATATCTTTGGCTTCTTATGCTGCTCCCTCTTATGGGCGCGTGTTCAAAGGAAGACATCGTATTTGACGTGGAGTTGCCCCGTTTCGAACTTCGTCCCGGCTATCAGTTGCTTGAGGTGATAGTGCCGCAACGCACCATGCCTACTGACAAGATATATATCGTAGGTGAATTTAACGGTGGCAAGGATGTTGCAGTGGGAGATCCCCGCTGGGAGCTTGAAAAGGCGCATGACACAGATGCTAAGTGGGGTATTTACCTTAATCCCGAAGACTTTGCCGAAGGGAAGACACTTGCCGACGGCTATACATTCTATTCCGTAGAACAGGGAGAGGAGCGTTCTCTCGACAATCAACCTGTGGTACATACCGAATCGCCGGCTCTCGGACAGAGGATGAACGTGATCGTATATCGTTGGGCGGATTATTTTAAAGAGCCTGAGAATCCAGGGGAGATAGATCATGACGGATATGCCATATATGTGGTTGACAATTCCGGTTACGAGCAGTTATCGCTCTATGCCTGGGGTGATGCGGAAGTGTTCGGCGGATGGCCGGGTATACAGCCCACGGGTGAGACCACCATCGATGGAGTGAAATATAAGTATTTCGATACTGGAGAGGCAAACGAAGGTCTCAATATTAATTTGATCTTCAACAACAATAATAACGGTTCCCAGCTTGGCGATTACAACGTGACTCTTGACCAAGACTATTATCTTGAATTGACTGCCGACGGGGTGGTGCCTTACGATCCATCTTCCAATATTCCTCATGACGGCTATACGCTATATTTGTCTAATCAGTCCGGTTGGGAAGAACTCTATCTCTACATGTGGGGAGATGTCAATGACCTTAACGGCGCCTGGCCGGGAATGTCACCTACCGGAACACAGATTATCAATGGCGTTACTTACACATATTTTGATTTCGGAAAGGATAATTGCGACAAAGGGCTTACTGAGCATCTGATCCTCAATAATGGAAATGGCAAGCAGGTGGATGATGTCGTGGTATTCGCACTCGACCGCGATGTATATGTGGAATTGACTGCAACTTCTGCCAAGGAGATAGATCCATCCGATTATTCACCCGGTGCAACCGAACCTGAAAAACCGGTTTCCTATAATCTTTATATAGAAAACAACACAGGTTGGAACGAATTTCATGTCTATGCTTATGGTGATAAGGAAGCGTTCGGGGGATGGCCCGGAGCAACAGCTTCTTCAACAAAAACAATAGATGGTGTGGAATATCTCGTGTTCCCCGTGGAAGGTGCCGGAGAAGTGGAGAACCTTATTTTTACAGACAATGCCGGAATCCAGTATGATGCTTTGCAGATTACGTTGGACAAGGATTATTATATAAGGGCGAATCCCGAATCTGCTGAACTGATTAACAAATAATAGATGATGGACACGACAAAGACAGGTAAAAAAATCTTTTTGGCATCGCTCGCTGTCGCCGCCGTAGCTTGCGGCGACAGCAATGAGCCTGCCGGCCCCGTTATCCCCGATAAACCGTCGGGAGATAAGGCGGCATCTATGGTAATATATCAGGTTAATCCGAGGTTTTATGGTGAAAGTGATTGCCTTAAAGCAGTAACAGACGATATTTCGAGAATTGCGGATATGGGTTGCGATGTGATATGGCTGATGCCGATACATGAGATCGGTGTCAAGAACAGTATCGGATCTCCATATTGTGTCAAGGATTACAAAAGCGTGGCTGCATCTCTCGGAACAATGGAAGACCTTAAGAAACTTGTTTCTGTAGCTCACGACAAAGGTCTGGACGTAATCCTTGACTGGGTTGCAAACCACACATCCTGGGATAATACATGGACAATCACGAATCCCGAGCGTTATGCCAAAGATGCGAATGGAAATATTGCAGCCACCCCGTCATGGGGAGACGTGGCTCAACTTGATTATTCCGTAGAATCTACGCGCACGGGAATGAAAGAGGCAATGAAATTCTGGATTGAGGAGGCTGATATCGACGGCTTCAGGTGTGATTATGCAGAGGGGGTGCCTCATTCTTTCTGGAAAGAAGCTATCGCGGAATTGCGTGCCGAAGATCCCGATGTCATTATGCTTGCCGAATCATCCCGAACGGATTTCTATGCCGATGGTTTCGATATGGTTTATGACTGGAATTTCGCTCCCGCGATGAAAACTCTCTTCAATGGTGGAAAACCGGCAGCATTCCATGATTATGTGACCGGAAGCAATGCAAAAATTCCGTCAGGTAAAACTATTTTGCGTTATGCTTTCAATCATGACGTGGCTGCTGAAAATGAGGTTGACAGGATGTTTGGTGCGCCGGAAGGGGTTCCTGCAGCATACGTTTTGGCGGCAATGTCCAATTCCACTCCCATGATTTATTCTTCCATGGATGTTGAAGGGCTTAAAGGTAAACTCTCTTTCTTCAATCATCGCAAACTGGATTTTTCACCGGAACTGACAGCCACATATAAAGCTATAAACAATGCTTTCAAAGTGTCGGCGGAGGCAAGAGGAGGCGAACTTAAGAACTATGCTTCAAATGAAGCCGTGGTGTTCAGCAGGGAGAATGGAGGCAAGACGTTGCTTGTAATGGTTAATCCTTCAGCCAAGGCGATATCTGTAAAAACACCGATATCGTTTACAGGCATGAAAGTCTCGGAACTAATTTCCGGTCAGGAAACGTCACTTCCCGTCATGACGGATATTCCAGCCTATGGGTATAAAATTTATCTTGGTGATTCACAATAATCGTTAGCCGCTTCATTATGAGAAAATTGATATTTATGATGATGCTGGTTTCGGCTTTAGGTGTTTATGCCGTTTCCCGCATAACTTCTCCTTCCGGAGAATTGCTTCTGAATGTTGATATTGATGCGGATGGCAGTCTTTGTTATTCCCTTGATTACAAGGGAACTTCACTCGTGAAGGAGAGCAAGCTCGGTCTTGTGTCTGATGAAGCAGACTTTACACATGGTTTCACGATTGCTGGAACCGACACCCTCTCTGTAGACAGGACATGGAAGCCGATATGGGGGGAATATGAAA
The DNA here is from genome assembly GCA_947297425.1 of uncultured Porphyromonadaceae bacterium. Classification (GTDB taxonomy): domain Bacteria; phylum Bacteroidota; class Bacteroidia; order Bacteroidales; family Muribaculaceae; genus Lepagella. The sequence goes on along the minus strand of CAMYSW010000221.1, from coordinate 524 downwards.
CCGTACGCGACAATTTCCGTGAACTTGCCGTAGTTTTGAAAGCCGAGAAGCCTGATCGCGAAATGACAGTCCGTTTCCGTCTTTTTGATGACGGTCTTGGATTCCGCTATGAATTTCCGGCACAGAGGGGTAGTAGCAACTACCTGACAGTGCGCGATGAGAAGACTGAGTTTAATTTCACCGGAGATCACACCCTCTTCTGCATTCCGGGAGATTATGACACGGATGAATACTTATGGTCAGAGACCTCGTTTTCCGGACTTCCGGATGCTTTAGGCCGTTATAGGCGACATTCAGAGGCTCAGCGCACCGGCGGAAATACCATTCAGACTCCGATGCTGATAAAAACAGGGGCTCCGGTGTATGTGAACATCCATGAAGCGGCGCTTAAGGGATATCCTGCGATGCTTCTTGATGTTGATACGGACCGGCATGCGATGAAGACTCACCTTGTTCCCGATAAACTCGGGGTGCGGGCATATCTTCATCTCCCTTTCGAATCTCCGTGGCGCACACTTATTGTA
>CAMYSW010000220.1:0-4751 GCA_947297425.1 uncultured Porphyromonadaceae bacterium | reverse complement strand
CGTCAACTATATTCTTTTTCTGTGCCATGAATGCCGTCGGAGCCGCGAACCTCATCATCTTTTCAGAGCGGACATGACGATAGTTGACATTCCTTTCGAATTTACCAGAGCATATTTTCACGAACGCTATACATGACCGGTGGTTGGGATCCATGTTTGCATGAATCTTAAATACAAATCCCGTGAATCCATCTTCCTGAGGCTTCACTTCCCTTTCCTGAGCCATTATAGGGCGCGGAGCAGGAGCGATCTTTACGAAGCAGTCGAGAAGTTCCTTGACTCCGAACGTATTGAGCGCGGACCCGAAAAAGACCGGAGCCACTTCGCCACGTAAATATTCTTCCACATTGAAATCCGGATATACCCCTTCGATCAGTTCCAAGTCCTCACGAAGTTTGTCGGCATCCTGTTTCCCGATAAGCTCGTCCACATCCGGAGAGTTCACGTCATCAATCTCGATACGTTCGCTTATTGTCTGTTTCGACGGGGTGAAAAGGTCGAGACCGTGCTCGTATATGTTGTATACACCCTTGAATTTGGCACCGATATTTATTGGCCATGAAAGGGGGCGCACCGATATTTGCAATTCCTTTTCCAGTTCGTCAAGGATGTCGAATGGATCGCGTCCCTCGCGGTCAAGTTTGTTTACAAATATTATTACGGGAGTTTTCCGCATGCGGCAAACCTCCATCAGGCGTCTGGTTTGTGTTTCCACACCCTTTGCCACGTCCACCACGATAATTACCGAGTCTACGGCAGTCAGGGTTCGGAATGTGTCTTCAGCAAAGTCCTGGTGTCCCGGAGTGTCAAGAATGTTGATCTTATAGTCGCCATAATTGAAACCCATTACAGATGTGGCAACCGATATTCCACGCTGTTTTTCAATCTCCATCCAGTCGGATGTTGCAGTTTTCTTGATCTTATTGCTTTTCACCGCTCCGGCAACGTGGATTGCACCACCGAAAAGCAGTAACTTTTCGGTTAGGGTGGTCTTTCCTGCGTCAGGGTGAGATATAATGGCAAACGTGCGACTTCTCTCTATTTCGTTGTTTAGTTCTTCGTTCATTATTTAGGCTTTAGTAGTCTTTGGGGGAGATGGTTGACATCTGCTTAGAAACCCAATTCGGAGAGGCAGCGGCAAAGCGAATCGCGCCAATATGGGATTTCAATGCCGTAATTGCGTTTTATCTTATCTTTGCTGAGCACCGAATACAAAGGACGCTTTGCCGGTGTTGGGTATTGAGAGGTGCGTATAGGATTCACTTTCGTTTTTTTTCCGGCTATCTCGAAGATCGCTTTTGTGAAATCATACCATGAAGCCACACCTTCATTGGTGAAATGGTATATGCCCGGTTGCCAACGCTCGTGTTGTATCACTTCATGGATAGCGTGTGCCAGGTCGCCTGCATATGTCGGCGTGCCGATTTGATCGGATACCACGTTTATCTCGTCTCTTTCGTCAGAGAGGCGGAGCATAGTTTTTACAAAGTTGTTTCCAAATTCAGAATAGAGCCACGCCGTGCGTATGATCATCGCATTGTTGCTGAAAGACGTGAGCAGTCCCTCTCCTTCGAGCTTCGTCCGTCCGTATATGCTCTGTGGGTACGGCTCATCGTTTTCTTCATATGGACGGAAGCCTTCACCGGAGAAAACATAATCGGTTGACACGTGTATTACCTTCATGCCATGCTTTGCGGCAGCCTGACCGAGGTTTCCCACAGCGCCGGTGTTTATTGCAGCTGCCTTCAGGTCGTCTGATTCCGCGCGGTCTACAGCCGTGTATGCAGCGCAGTTGATGACCATGTCTACAGGATTGTCATCAAAAAAGCGGTTTAATGCCGTAGGATCGGTTATGTCGAGAGTGTCGACATCCGTAAATATAGTTTCGAGGGAGCTGTCACCGGCGAGTTCGCGTTTGAGGGCGTTCCCAAGCTGTCCGTAAGCTCCGGTAATCATTATCTTCATTCTTCTTCTAATTCAAGTTCGTTATTATAATCTTTTTTGTAATAGCCTGCGAGCATGCTGAGGAATCGTGATATCTGCTTTGTGGCAACAGCGGTTTCCTCTGATACATCTTTTCCTTGTAGCCGTAGCATCAATATTCCATAGAGGGCATCGAAACATGTTTCGATTTCATCTTTCTTGTTTTCACCCGCTTTGGCACGAATTTCCACTATATACGGAAGGGTTTTGTAGTATTCAGCAGCATAGGGTGCGAATTTCTGATTTCCCAATAGACGGTTATGAAGCTGCCGCAAGTCGATCAGGACATTCCTGTTCAGTTGGAGGTGTCCCGATTTTTCCACATTCTCACGGCGCATCATGTCTATGAGCGATTCATACCATTCACGCATTCCGGTTCGCTGCTTGTCATCAAGGTTGGCATACCTGTCGATAATACCTGCCTGGATCTTGTCGATATCAAGTCCATATGCACGTATAATATCCTCAATCTGCCACATGTAAAGCAGGTATTCGGCTATGTTGTCTCTCTTCTTTGACGAAGCGTTAATCATAAAGCTTTAATTTGGGGACAAAATTACTAAAAAAAGCGCGACGGGCAAAACAAATCCCCTGCGGCTTATTGCCGTCGGGGGATTTGCACCGTTTTATATACTTAGTTTCTATCGATAATCTTTAAGCATGCTCTGCAGACGTTTGCGGGCGAAGAATATACGGCTTTTCACAGTGCCGAGCGGCAGGTTCATTTTTTCGGCGATCTCGCTATATTTATACCCCGCTATGTACATTGAGAATGGCACCTTATATTCTTTGGAGAAAGAATTTATAGCCACAGAAATCTCCTTTGTGGCGAATGAGCCCTCCGGGGAGGTGAGTCCCGATTCCTGGGAGAGATTCAGATGATACAGATCTTCAGTAGTGTCCACGATCGTGGCGCTCCGCACCTGACGCCGGTAGTTGTTTATGAAGATGTTGCGCATGATTGTGAACACCCAACCCTTGAAATTGACATTGTCTACATACTTTGCTTCATTGTCAAGGACTTTGAGCGTTGTGTCCTGTACGAGGTCTTGTGCTGCATCCCGGTCGGAGGTGAGCTGACAGGCAAAATTGAAGAGGTTTCCCTGAAGCCCCAACAATCTTTGTTTGAATGATGATGTGTCAGCCATATCTGTATAGTTTATAGGTGATCGGATCTTGAATCTTCGAACTCTAATCTAAATTCATGAACCTTTATACATATATAACAAGTTTCATGAAATTGTAGCCATGAAATTATGGTTAAAATTTGATTTTTTTTTGAAAAACTGCATCTTTCCTTAATAGCTGTTAAAAAATAAGGGTGTTTTAGCCAATTATTCTATTATTATGATTAATTTTGCAAGAATTGATATGCCAATATGAGCAAAAAACTAAAGAGGTTGAATTTCTGGGTCCGTCGCAAATCGCATTTAACACTGATTGCGGTGGGTTCGGTTGTTGTGCTTCTCCTGTTTTTCAATGAGGACACTTCAATGAAGCTCAATATGAAGTATCAGACTGAAATCAAGGATCTGAAGCGCCGGATCCGGGAATGCGAAGATTCTGCGCAATGGTATAAGAACAGGCGTGAGGCGCTTTATATAAGTGCGGAAGATCTGGAGCATGTGGTGCGTGAACAGTATCACATGCAGCGATCATCGGAAGACGTGTACCTGATAAAATGATTTTGTAGGTTTTACGGAAGTTTTTCTGTTGTCATGACAAAAAAGATTAGATGCAAAAAAATAAAACAACGATAACCGAGTCCAAGTCAGGATTGAACAAGCTTAGGCGTAAAGTTGAAGCTTTCTCTACTATTGGGCTGATACTTATAGCGGTGGGACTTATGGCACCGTTCGTGGCTGTTGAAAACAGTGTGCTGGTGACTGTCTGCAAATGTGTTTTCACGGCAGGAGCGTTGGTTTATACCATTGCCAGAATGATCAATGTTAATGGACCGTCCGATTCAATGCGTTTGCGCAGGTTGCGTCGCATGGAGATGTGGGCGGGTTTCTGTTTTGTGGTTGCAGCCGGATTCTGGTTTTATAACTCCTACAGATTCGCAGGGATAACGTTTTCACTGCCTGTGATGAACAATACCATTGTTTTTACATTGGCAGGAGCCGTGATTCAAGTGGTTGCATCTTGGATGATATCCGCTCAGGCGAAGAAGGAAATATAAGATGCGGGTTCTTACAATCGACATAGGAAACACGGCAGTCAAGGGTAGCGTCTTTGAAGATGGCGTGTTGCTTGAAAGCATATTGCTTGAAAGCCGTGACTCATCGGCATTGCAGTCTCTTGCATGTAGGTTTCGTCCCGAGGGCGCAATCTGCTGCTGTGTGGGGCAGGATGCCCGCAGTTTCGTGTCTGAGCTTGAGGATGCATTATCTGTTCCGGTGATGGAACTGTCGCATGACACACCACTCCCTATTGCGGTAGAATATGCCACCCCCGGCACGCTCGGACTTGACCGCGTGGCAGCGGCTGCCGGAGCAGCATTGGCAGCCGAAGAGGCATTTGTGGTTGATGCCGGAACGGCAGTGACTCTTGATATTGTTGTTGACAATACGTTTCTTGGTGGGAATATATCTCCGGGACTGAGACTGCGTTTCCGATCGCTCCACCGCTTCACTTCCCGATTGCCGCTTGTGTCTCCCTCCGGTGACATTCCGGCATTTGGATATGACACGGAGACTGCGATACGGTCCGGTGTGGTGAACGGGATGGTGGCGGAGATTGTCTCGGCATTCAAATCGGCAAGATGC
>CAMYSW010000219.1:0-4752 GCA_947297425.1 uncultured Porphyromonadaceae bacterium | reverse complement strand
TTCATATAGACCTCCGTAGCGATGAAGACCGTGCCGCCATCAACGGCGCCACACTCGTAAACAAAGACAATCCTTTGGTTATTGAGATATGGAACCTCGTATTTATGCAATACAACCGTAAGGCAGACGGACATCTGGAGCCTCTACCTGCCAAAGTCATTGACACCGGCATGGGATTCGAACGTCTTTGCATGGCATTGCAAGGTAAAAAATCAAATTACGACACTGATGTTTTCACTCCGCTCATCAGCAAGATTTCCGAACTGTCAGGAAAAAAATATGGTGTCGACACACAAATAGATGTTGCCATGCGTGTTGCCGCCGATCATGTGCGCACCATCGCCTTCTCAATTGCAGATTCTCAATTGCCTTCAAATGCAAAAGCTGGATATGTGATACGACGTATTTTGCGTCGTGCAGTCAGATATGTCTATACATTCCTTGATCAAAAAGAGGCTTTCCTTTATAAACTTGTAGAAACCTTGGTTGATCAGATGGGCGAAGCATATCCTGAATTGCCGGCACAGAAAGAACTTATCAAGAAAGTAATTAAAGAGGAGGAAGATTCTTTCCTTCGCACTCTTGATAATGGCATCCGCCTGCTTGACTCTTTTATAAAAAAAGCAAAAGATTCAGGAAGCGACAACCTTTCGGGAGAAGATGCTTTCGTACTTTACGACACGTATGGATTCCCTCTTGACCTTACGGAGTTGATACTGCGCGAACAAAACATGAAACTTGACAGGGAAGGCTTTGACAAGGAAATGAAAAAACAGAAAGATCGCGCACGCAATGCCGCAGCTGTCGAAGCCACCGATTGGGTTGAAGTAGCACCCGGCGAAGAAGAATTTGTAGGATATGACCTAACTGAAACTCCAACCCGAATCTTGCGTTATCGTAAAGTTAAGCAGAAAGGCAAGGAATATTACCAGATAATACTCTCTAAAACGCCATTTTATGCAGAAATGGGTGGTCAAGTTGGAGACAAAGGTGTCATTATTACCCCACAAGGTAAAACAATCAGTATTTTTGACACAAAAAGGGAGAACAACGTCGGCATTCACTTATCTTATGAAATACCGGAAGATCCGACCGTTGAAATGATTGCAAGAATTGACACGGATGCAAGATCTGCCACTTCTGCCAATCACTCGGCAACACACCTGTTGCATGAAGCTCTCCGTGAAGTTTTGGGCACTCATGTGGAACAGAAAGGTTCTTTTGTTTCTCCGGAAATCCTACGCTTCGACTTCTCTCACTTCCAAAAGGTATCACCGGAAGAACTTCGCAAAGTTGAACACCTTGTAAACTCTCGCATCCGTAAGGCAATGAGCCTTGAGGAATGTCGCGAACTTCCAATAGAAGAAGCCCGCGAAATGGGTGCGATGGCACTCTTCGGTGAAAAATATGGAGACAAAGTGCGTGTTGTCAAATACGGCTCTTCCGTGGAGCTATGCGGTGGCACACACGTTGCAAATACAGGCAATATCGGAATGTTGAGGATATTGTCAGAAAGTTCAATAGCAGCAGGAATACGTAGGATCGAAGCGGTGACCGGATCCGGTGTCGAGCAGATGATGGACGGCATACAAGACATTATGAAAGAAGTAACAATGCTTCTTGGAGGTTCTGCCGATATCAAGACTGCCGTAAAAAGAGCCATAGGTGAGAATGCAGACCTTAAGCATCAGGTTGAAGAGTTTATGAACGAACGGATTGCGTTGCTCAGTAAAGAAGTAATTACATCTGCAAAAGAAGTGAACGGAATCAAACTTGCCTCACTTGGTGGCATGCGCATTCCTGATGCTGTCAAGAATGTTGCGTTCAACATAAGACGTGAGTGTCCTGAACACATGGCATTTGTCGCAGCCACGTTCTGCGAAGGCAAACCGCTATTGACTGTAGCCCTATCAGACGATCTTGTAAAAGAAGGATTTAATGCTGGTCAAATAGTTCGTGAAGCAGCCAAATGTATCAAAGGCGGCGGCGGTGGTCAACCATTCTTCGCTCAAGCTGGAGGGAAGGACATTGACGGATTATCACAAGCTGCTGATAAGATTTTTGAACTTCTCCATTTAAAATAATGAATATGAACAAGTTTTTAATCCTGACATTGACCACACTATGCGCACAAACCTACGCATATGCCGATAACAATATTGTAATAGGTAAAGATACAAAAGTATTCGAAACAACCATTGCAAAAGATGAATACGCGGCTGTAAATCAGAATGACGAGCCAATAATGCTACGCTACGGAATGGCATTCGCCGTTAAGGAGAATAAATCCGGTTGGTATGTCGTGGAATATACACAAGGCGTTAGAGGTATGGTTATGCAAAACGTTGTAGCGGATGAAAAACTTGTGAATATTCCCAAAGCAGGGACATATAAAGTGACAAACAATCCATCCGAGACGGTAGTCATTACCAACGATGGAAACATATGGTCCCTTAAATCCGGTGCAAAAGTGTATTCCGGAAAGAGCGATGACAATTCAGTATTGTTTATCACATCTGATGGGAAAGTGATGTATTCTCTTTCTAATTTATCCGGCAAAGCTTTTGTATTCAACTACGATAACTCAATTACAAAATTCTTTTAGAATACTTTAATCAAAAAATGGGGGAGCACATTACAAACTAACGTGCTCCCCCATTTTTTTGCAAACGCAAAAACTCTAATTATCACATAAATACTAAAATTAGCAACTGGGCAATAACAACACGTGAAAACATTGCGATCGGATAAACAGTAGCGTAACTTACTGCCGGAGTATCACCGGGTATAGTATCATTAGCGTAATTAAGCGCCATCGGATTAGCCATTGCCCCACATAGCATCCCGCATGTTGAACCGAAATCAAGCTTCGATATGCGCAAAGAAACAATCGCCATTATTATCACGGGAATGACTGTTACAATCAACCCTAACCCTATCCATAACAAGCCATCACCCTTCATTATAGTATCAAGAAAATGCACTCCGGAATCAAGACCAAGGCAAGCAAGGAACAAAGACAAGCCGATACCCCTAAGCATTAGGTTTGCGCTTCTTGTAGTATATGTCACCATTTGGAAGCGAGGACCAAAACGTCCCATCAATATACCCACTATTATCGGACCACCGGCAAGACCGAGCTTTACCGGAACCGATATACCGGGTATTACTATAGGAATTGACCCCAGCAACAATCCCAATACCATCCCCACAAAAATAACGGCAAGATTAGGATCTTTAAGTTTATTGGCAGTATTGCCGACAACCTGTGCAACCATATCTATTTGATTCTCCTTGCCAACAACCGTGAGACGGTCTCCAAGTTGAAGCACAAGACTTGGGGTGGCCAAAAGACGCACCCCACTGCGGCTCACCCGAGTTATGTTGATACCGTAATTATTACGAAGGCGAAGTGAGCCGAGTTTCTTTCCATTAAGTTCAGGTTTACTTATAATAAGTACCTTCGATGTCAAGGAACTGTCAATTTTATTCCAGTCAATATCCCCTGTATTCCAGTCCTGGCTTTCATGTTCACCAAACAATACTGTCAATGCATCGAGATCAGTCTCACTTGTTATAGCCATCAAACGATCGTTCTCCGCAACTTTCATGTCAGAAGTAGGAATACTCACCTCCCCGTCACGCCATAATCTGGAAATAATAAATTTGACAGGTGTTATGGCGGCGATTTCCTTAATACTCTTGCCAAATACAGCTGGATTCTTAACTTGAAATGTTGAAATAAAAGTATTATGATCTTCATCCGATGAATTTATAACTATGTCAGATTCACGGACCAAAAACTTACGAACCAATATGATAGCTAAAATCACCCCTACAACTCCAAGAGGATACGTAACGGCACAACTTAAAGCAGCGCCATTAGCAGAAATCCCAAGTTGCTGGAGAGCCTGCTGTGCAGCTCCAAGTGCAGGAGTATTAGTGGTGGCGCCACTCAATATACCTGTCATATCTGACATTGGCACACTGAATATGTAAGCAAGCCCTATAGCGCTACCCGTTCCTAACAAAACTGTAGCCAATCCCAAAAAGTTGAGTTTTACACCTCCTTGCCGGAAAGAGCTAAAAAAACCAGGACCAACTTTAAGACCCAACTCATATATAAATAGAATCAATCCGAAACTCTGAGCAAAATTCAACATATCCGGATCTATGGAAAACCCGAGATATCCGGCAAGGATACCGGCAAAAAACACCCATGTCACCCCTAAGGAAATCCCACAGACATGTATTTTCCCTAATCCAAGACCTACGGCTATTATTACAGATATCACAATAACAGCCTGCACTGCTGAGTGCTCAAACAATATACTTTCTATCCAGTCCATACTGTACAATTAAGCATGCATTTATTAATGCGATTTATCGCGCAAGAGAAACATTGACTGCAATCCCATAATTAGAATTGGAAGTCGGATATGAAGAACTTGACACAAGCGGAGTATTAACCTGATGATCAAAAAACGCAGACAGGGTAATCCGCTTGCTGAGAATATAGCTTGCCATGAAATTCACAGAGAAAGTCCTTGTTCCGTTGGTAGCTTGCGTAAAGGCAGTCTCAATCCTGCGGATTAACGATTGGTTATTAGACAACGCAAGATCAAGATTAACAGAAAGGTCATTTGACACGCCACCTTGACGACTACCTATTTTAAGAATTTTATTAAAATTTGCAATTTTATACCCGGCACCCACCGACAACTGTTTGCTTATAGTCTCAACAACCTGTCC
>CAMYSW010000218.1:0-4795 GCA_947297425.1 uncultured Porphyromonadaceae bacterium | reverse complement strand
AAATCAAACGCCTGCATCCTGAACTTATCGCCATTATTACTATGAGACTTTAGGTCTTAGGCGTTAGGCTTTAGAATATTTGGCTCGCAAATCTAAAGCCTAAAGCCTAACACCTAAAGCCTAAACCCTATTATCCTTATCCGGAAAAATTACCTTAGGCTTCAGTTCTTTCGCCTCCTCCGGAGTGACATGTGCATAAGCCATGATAATGACTATATCTCCGGGCTGCGCTTTGCGAGCAGCAGCACCGTTCAAACAGATAACGCCACTGCCCGGTTCTCCTTCGATCACGTATGTGTCAAACCGCTCACCATTGTTATTGTTGACGATCCAGACACGCTGTCCTGGCAGAATTTCGGCAGCATCAAGCAAACGTTTGTCAATCGTGATGCTTCCTATGTAATTAAGATTCGCCTCTGTCACTGTGACCCGGTGAATCTTCGATTTCATCATCTCTATCAACATAATGCTAAAATATAATCTAAAGCCTATAGCCTAACACCTAAAGCCTAAGACCTATACTCAATATTATCAATCAGACGCACATCTCCGCAATATACGGTAATGCATCCTACAATCCATGGACTTTCCTCCCATTCCTCAACAGGTAGCAATGTCCTCGCGTCAACTATCTCGAAATATTCCACCTTCATGAATGGCACAGCATCAATACGTTCAACTACGGTGTCATGAGTAGCTCTAACGCTATGTTCCTTGGAATATTCCACACTATATTTCAATGCCTTGTGAATTTCTGGAGCTACAGCCCTCTGTTCGGGAGTGAGCAATGCGTTACGGCTCGACAATGCCAACCCGTCATCGGCACGCTTGATGGGGCAAGCCACAATCTCCACATCTATTCCCTCCGTCTTGATCATATTCCGTATAACCGCGATCTGCTGGAAATCCTTTTCCCCGAAATATGCCCTGGTAGGACGACACAGACGGAACAGGAGACTCACAACCTGAGCCACACCCTGAAAATGACCCGGACGGAAGCGACCTTCCATCACCTCGGCGGCTGTGCCAAGCTCAAACTCATGGCGCGGCTGCGCCTCGGGACCACCAGGATACATCTCCTCTACAGAAGGGGCAAAGACAGCCGTGACTCCCGCCTCTGCAAGCAATTTGAAGTCGTCTTCCTCCTTGCGCGGATATGTGGCGAGATCTGTGGGATTATTGAATTGAGTCGGATTGACAAACGCGCTCGCAATCACGCATGGATTCTCGTTAACGGCACGCTCTACGAGAGAAAGATGACCGGCGTGCAACGCTCCCATAGTAGGCACAAGACCTATCGCATTACCATGTTCTTTTTGCAGCTCCACGAAATCAAGGAGTTCCGCAACCTTTCTGATTATTATCATTTTCTACAGTTTTCAAGTTTACACTGCAAACATCAAGATTCAGCCGTTTAACCAAACAGTCTCTTATCGATTAATGTCCGTGAAACTTCAGCATTGTTTTTTCGACCTGCAAAATTACGAAAAACTTGCTAATTTCTAAATTTTTTACGCCAATATCGGCAAATATCATAAATTTCACATATTTTAAGGAGCCAAAACATCGCCTAAACAGCTCAAACGCCATCAATCTCGATTTTTTTTATTAACTTTGCATCCGCTTAATGTCTCCATTAATAAGATTGTTAAACGAGTGACATTAGGCACGCAAACCGAACAGTATGGCAAAACAACGAATCCTTTATGTCTCTCCCGAAATAGCCCCCTATCTCCCTGCTTCCGACATAGCAAAGTTAGGACGCGACCTCCCGGTGGCAATGCATGGCAAAAAATATGAAGTAAGAACCTTCATGCCCAATTTCGGCAACGTTAATGAACGCAGAAACCAGCTCCACGAGGTTATCCGGCTAAGCGGCATAAACATTCCGATCAAGGATGCCGACCATCCTCTGATCATTAAAGTGGCCTCGATGCAGCCATCCCGCATCCAGGTTTATTTCATCGATAATGACGACTATTTCCAGAAGCTTGACGACGACGTTGACAACATAGGTACCAACCGTCCCGACAACGACGAGCGCGTCATCTTCTTTTCACGCGGCACAGCTGACACGGCACGCAAACTCCGTTGGGAGCCTGACATCCTGCACACATCCGGTTGGATTGCAGCCCTCGTGCCTTTATACGTGAAGAAAGTATTCTCCGACGGAGTGTCTTTCAACGGGACAAAAATCGTTTATTCCCTCCTTGACGAGACAGCGGCGGAAGTTATTGATCCCGGATTTATAGGAAAGCTCTTTGAAGACGGTTTTAAGGCTGACGACCTCAAAGACTTCATTGACTTGCCTGCCGACACCAATCTTCTTCACAAAATCGGTATCGCCAACTCCGATGCCGTAATATTCAACAACGCCACAGCAGATCCCGCACTTGTGGAATATGTTGAAAAACTGGGGTTACCTGTCCTTTTCCTTAATCCGGAAGAGGATAACAATGACAAATACCATGAATTTTATCAATCTCTCTTAGTAAATGAAGATTAAATCCATATATACGGCTGCCGCCCTCCTCAGCTTCGCATTCCTTTCTTCATGCGAAGATAACACAAGCCCTATCGGCGGCTCTCTTGTCAGCGGAGAAGTTTCCATCACCGTTGACACCTTGGAGATGAAGATTGACGCCAAATCAATCCTCGAACCGGATTTTGATTCACGCACCCAGACAAAACTGCTGGGACGAATCAACGTGCCTGAATATGGCTCCCTCGATTGCTCTTTTGTGAGCCAGTTGATGTGCGCAACGAAGATGAACATCCCCGACTCCATCACCGTGAACGACATCGATTCAATGCGCATGGTGCTGACGGTTCCACGCGGCTCACTCACCGGCGATTCGCTTGCCCCTCAGCAACTCAAGGTGTATCAACTCACGCGCCAACTGCCTTCCGACATAAACAGCGCGTTCGATCCTGACGGATATTACAATCCTTCAAACCCGCTGGGCTATAAAAGCTACACACTGTCAGCTCTATCGATGAACGACTCACTGTTCAAGCGTCAGGAATACATCCGAATCCCGATAATGATGCCCAAGAAACTTGCTCAGGACATGTTTACCGCTTATCGCAACAATCCTGAAATTTTCCAGTGGCCGCAAACTTTCGCACAGCATTTTCCGGGAGTATATGTAGAACAGAATTTCGGTAACGGCTGCATTGGAGTTATCTCTTCAATGAAGTTTTACACTTATTGGCATTACATGAAGCAGGTTTATAAGAAAAAGGATGATGATTCCGGTGAATACCACTATGTCCCTACGCTGACCCGCGACTCCGTTTGCCTATTCTCTTCGCAGCCGGAAGTGCTTTCTGCAAACAAGATTACATATAAGGTATCCGACTATCTAAAGAATCTTGCAAACAGTGGCAAATCCATTATCACCACACCGGGAGGGTATTATGTAAACATTGATTTCCCGGCTCAGGATATCATTGACAAATACGATAAAGACCTGTATAGCGTGGCTGTGGTTTCAAAACTGTCATTTGAAATTCCGGCAGAGGCTGTTGAGAATGATTATGGACTTGAAGCTGTGCCCCACTTGCTGATGGTAAAAAAATCAGAGCGCGAAGCATTCTTCCGCGACAATAAAGTGCCTGACGGGAAAACATCATTCTACGCTCCCTATGACAAGGAAAAGAAAAGTTACACATTCGGAGGAATGCGCGACTATATACTTAACCTGATCAACAGCGGCAAACCGGTGGATCCTGCAGACATAGAGTTCTCACTCGTTCCCGTGGTCGTGTCAACGGAAACAGTAGACGGATATTCCTCATCTACAACCTATGTGACCCGTTGCGCGCCATATATCGGCAGACCGACTATAACCCGGCTCGATACGGATCACGCCATCATCTGCTTCACCTACTCCAAAAGGACAATGGAATAAAGTTTAAAAACAGCTTCTAATTAACATTCCCCTGCCGTGTATCTTCTTCTTTTCAGCCTGCTTTCGTTCATCACCGGTGCCGTGGCACCGGGGGCGCCGCAACGTGCGGAACTGCTTTTCGTAGGCGATGCCATGCAGCATCAGGCACAGCTTGACCGTGCAAAAGAAATAGTAGGCGATCACTATGACTACTCCGAATGCTTCACATATATAGCACCGGAAGTCACATCTGCCGATTATGCGGTATGCAATCTGGAAGTTCCCCTCGGGGGAGGTCCTACATATTCCGGTTATCCCTGCTTCTCGGCTCCGGATTCTTATGCCAAAGCTCTTAAGGATGCCGGTTTCGATCTGTTCCTGACGGCAAATAATCATTGCCTCGACCGGCGTGACAAGGCTGCACGACGCACACTGACCGCACTGGACGAACTTGGGGTAGACCATATAGGGACATATCACGATGCCGCTCAACGCGAAAAACTGGTGCCTTTCATAAAGGACATTAACGGCATCAGGATCGGTTTCCTCAACTACACATACGGCACTAACGGTATAGAGCCGACGGAAGGCGCTGAAATCGCCCTTATCGAAAAGGGGCGTATGGCAGAGGAGATCCGCAAGACACGTGATGCCGGTGCCGAAATAGTGGTTGTAACGATCCATTGGGGTGTGGAATATGTGTTGATTCAAAACAAGAATCAGGAAAATATTGCAGATTTCCTCATAAACCAGGGTGTTGACCTTATAATCGGAGGGCATCCTCATGTTATCCAGCCAATGAAAGTGGTGCGTAATGAAAAAGAGGATAAGGATGTGCTACTGGTCTATTCTCTCGGCAATTTCATATCGAACATGAAGACAGCCGACACGCGGGGCGGCGC
>CAMYSW010000217.1:0-4801 GCA_947297425.1 uncultured Porphyromonadaceae bacterium | reverse complement strand
AAGATCGAGCTGAACAGGCGGATAAATGATAATTTGAATTTCATAAACTATAAAATTGCTGCTTAATGTTCTTTTTCTTTCCTAATGACCCTATAGCAGTCACCAATATATCTGATTACATTAGTAGAATCAAAGACATCAGGGATAGACTTCTTGATGAGGGCAGTTCTGAACATTTGTATTTTCGAGGACAAGCCAATTTGAATTGGGACATAATACCCAGCATCTTTCGAAATTCATGGATCAGTGTTGAGGAAGATATGATTGAAAAAGCCATATCCCGTGTGCCCTCCGAATTTACCAATTATTTTACAGCATTTGAAGAGTTGACAAAATTACAGCATTATGGTCTTCCTACACGCTTGCTTGATGTAACGATGAATCCACTTGTGGCTCTATATTTTGCTTGTTATTCGAAAGAGAAATCTAAAGGTGACAAAGAGTCTAAAGGAGTAGTATATTATGGTTCTTCATACCCTAAACATTGCAACGATATAGATGTAAGGATTCTATCATCGTTAGCAAAGATGAAATTGACACCTTCCACCACTCTTTATGATATTAAAGAAGCATTAAAACTCGAAGACAAAAATCCGGAACATTTAATACAGACACTTCAAAGCCATTTGTTTGTCATGCCTAAATATAGTAATAATCGCTTGGTATGTCAGAGTGGCGCATTCCTATTAGTAGGCGCAATAAATATTGAAGAAGACAAGAGCAATATATGGAACAGCAAGGTATGCAAAAGTTTTCATAACATGGATTCTGCATTTTATCCTGAATGTATTGTCATTCCGGAAGAATATAAGGACTCCATTATTGAGGAGCTTGATTTCCTTAACATCAATGAAGCAACGTTGTTCCCCGAACTTGAACATCAAATGTCTCATATAAAACGACGCGGATTGGTGGATGTTGAAACTGTACCGGATTTTCTTAAGTTCGAATACAATCCGCCAAACGATAACGACATTAATGAGCCATCTTCATATTACGAAAATAAATCCCCTAACATTCATGAAATTGTCAATCGTCATGTCAAGTCAAAAGAAATACAAGATATAGTATATGATATCATACAAAAATACACAACCTTTCCGGATTGGGATAGGAAAGATACTACAATTAGTGCCTTAAAAACAGAATTGAAAAGAGCACCGGGCATTAATGACAGACCGGATTCAAAACTTATTGTAGAACAAATAGTATCCGATCTTCAAAAAACCAAAGAATCATGACACTATACTCTGAAAACAGTTACGAACAGACGCTGATGTCTCTTTTCAGCAATATGGGCTATGATACACTGTATGGTCCCAATGTGGTACGAGATTATAACATACCATTATATCTGAATCAATTAGAACAGTCTTTGGCGATGGTAAATCCTAAGTTACATCCTGCCGCAATTGAGGAAGCCATCCATAAGTTGATGCGTATTGATGCAGGGTCATTGGTTCAACGTAACGAAGTGTTCATGGATTATCTTCAACATGGAATAGAAGTCAGTTTTCATGATGGGAAGAAACATCGGAACGATATTGTCTATCTTATTGACTTCAACAATGCCAATAGAAATACTTTCCAAGCTATAAATCAATGGACATTTGTAGAGCTGTCAGAAAAGAGAGCCGACATCATAATATTCATCAATGGTTTGCCATTGGTAATCATTGAACTTAAGTCTCCCTCAAGAGAAGAAACTGATGCATCAGAGGCATATTTGCAACTACGTAATTATATGCATGCGATACCTTCAATGTTCGTTTATAACGCTTTTTGCGTGATGAGCGATATGATGTGCAGCAAAGCCGGGACACTTACAGCCAAGGAAGACCGATATATGGAGTGGAAAACCAAAGATGGTAATTATGAAAGCACGCAATATGCTGATTATGACACCTTCTTTGAAGGAATATTTCAACGGGAACGTCTATTGGACATATTGCGTAACTTTATATGCTTCTCCAATGAGGAGAAAGGTTCTGCAAAGATTCTTGCCGGGTATCATCAATATTTCGCTGTAAGAAAAGCAGCAGAACGAACACAAAAAGCGACAGAAGGTGATGGTAAAATCGGAGTGTTCTGGCATACACAAGGCAGTGGGAAATCTCTGTCAATGGTATTTTATGCCCATTTGTTACAGTCGCAATTAAGCCAGCCAACCATTGTCGTAATTACAGACCGGAATGATTTGGATGATCAGCTTTACACACAATTTGCAAAATGCAAACACTTTTTACGTCAGGAACCTGTTCAGGCAAAGAGTCGAGAGGATTTGAAAAGGCTTTTAGCCGGTAGGGAAGCCAACGGGATAATATTTACAACAATGCAGAAGTTTGAAGAATCCGAAGAACCATTGAGCGAACGTCGCAACATTGTTGTAATGACAGATGAAGCCCATAGAGGTCAATATGGTTTTGAAGAAAAAGTAAAAGAAGACGGTCGTGTGATAATCGGCACGGCACGCATTATTCATAACTCTCTGCCCAATGCTTCCTATATTGGCTTCACCGGCACTCCCATATCTACCCGTGACCGCGACACTGTAGAAGTGTTTGGTGATTACATTGATATTTATGACATGACTCAGGCAGTTGCAGATGGTGCCACTTGCCCTGTATATTATGAATCAAGAGTCATAAATCTAAAGCTCGACGAGAAAACTCTCAAAGCTATTGATGATGAATATGAATTACTGGCATCAGAGGGTGCAACTGAGCAACAGATTGACAAGTCTAAAAAAGAGATGGCTCATCTTGAAGAGATTCTGGGTGCTCCGGCAACAATTGATTCGTTGGTAAATGATATTATTAAACATTATGAAGAGAACAGACAGTATGAATTGACAGGCAAAGCAATGATTGTGGCTTTTTCCCGGACAATTGCCATGAATATATATCGGAGGATTCTTGAATTGCGTCCCGACTGGAACGAAAAAGTTAAGGTCGTGATGACTTCCGGCAACAAAGACCAGGAAGATTGGCATGATATCATAGGTAATAAGGCATATAGGAAAGACCTTGCAAAGAGATTCAAAGATGATAGCGACCCGATGAAAATAGCTATTGTTGTTGATATGTGGCTCACAGGTTTTGATGTTCCTTCGCTTGCGACCATGTATGTCTATAAACCAATGAGTGGTCACAATCTTATGCAGGCAATAGCCAGGGTTAATCGGATATTCCATGAGAAATCAGGAGGTCTTGTGGTAGACTACATCGGCATTGCTAAAGCTTTGAAGGAAGCGATGCATGATTACACAGCAAACGACCGCAAGAATTTCGGAGACCCGAACATTAAGACCACGGCTCTTCTCAAATTTAGGGAGAAACTGGAAATTTGTCGCGACATATTCCATCGATACGATTATAGCAACTTCCAGAATGGAACGGATGCTGATCGCGGACAAATAATAAAAGGTGGCGTGAACTTCTTGATGGGTGCTGACAAACAAGACGCTCTGACAACATATATGAAAGAAGCTTACCTGTTACATTGTTCTGTTACATTGTGTCGCAGTCTCCTGAAAGAGCAAGAACGTTTTGAAGCCGCGTTCTTTGAAACAGTCCGGACTTTGCTTACCCGACTTACCGGCAAAGGTATGGTCACGAAACGAGAAATTAATTCCCGAATCAGTGAGTTATTAAAGCAAAGCGTAAAGAGCGAGGGTGTCATAAATCTTTTTTCTGATGTCAAAGCTGAGTTTTCCCTCTTTGATGCCACTTTCCTGGAAGAAGTTTCAAAGATAAAGGAAAAAAATATTGCTGCTGAGATCTTAAGAAGATTGTTAAGTGAACATATAAATAACTACAAGAAAACCAACATTGTTCAAGCAGAAAAGTTTTCTGACATGTTGAATAGAGCATTGTCCAATTACTATAAAGGATTGCTAACCAATGATGAAGTTATACAACACATGTTGGAAATGGCAAAAGAAATCCAAAACACAGACCATCAAGTGAATTCTTTAGGGCTAACTTTAGAAGAAAAAGCGTTTTACGATGCACTCACTCGTCCACAGGCTGTCCAAGATTTTTATAATAACGAGCAATTAGTGGCAATGACAAAGGAGCTTACTGAGGCTTTGCGCAAGAATCGAACAATCGACTGGCAGAAAAAAGAGTCAGCACGTGCAGGAATGCGTCGAATGATTAAACGTCTTTTGAAGAAATATCATTATCCCCCGGAGGAAGCCGAGAATGCACTTGAGACTGTAATACGACAGTGCGAGCAATGGAGCGATGACGATACTATTCAAATTCAAAAACCAATGAAACCATACCGCATAACCGACAATGAATCCCTTCCTATTGCTGCAGAACCATAAATATATCATAAAACTATCCCGCTATGAGTTGTCATAGCGGGATAGTTATTTTTATTACTCTATTGGGAGTCGTTAGATTGAGAGGCGACGGAGTGTGGAAAGCAGATCCTGATTGATCGGCTTGTCGTTCTTGATAGCCTTGGTGAAGGGAACGTAGGTGATTTCGTCGTTCTTGATACCGATCATCACGTTACGCTGATCGTCAAGCAGCGCATCGACCGCCGCCGCACCCATACGTGACGCAAGAATACGGTCATGTGCCGAGGGTGATCCTCCGCGTTGCAAATGACCGAGAATAGACACTCTCACGTCATATTCCGGATATTCTTCCTTCACGCGCTGGGCAAGACCCATTGCCCCTCCCGTGATAGGAGATTCCGCCACAAGCACTATCGAGGAGTTTTTTGATTTGCGGAAACCGTTCTTTATCAATTCTGAGAGCTGATCCACCTGCGTTGAGATCTCGGG
>CAMYSW010000216.1:0-4807 GCA_947297425.1 uncultured Porphyromonadaceae bacterium | reverse complement strand
ACAATTTCAAGCACATCACCAATTAATACTTTTAAGCTTATGAGAATTAACCATTTATTGGCTGGCATAGGAATTTCTATCCTGTCAATCGCTTCCGGACTTCCGGTATATGCTCAAAGTAAACTTGACCTTTCCGCCATGCGGAAAGCAACTGAATACAACCATGCAAAAAGATCAGGCACACGAAGTGCAGTGACGGATGAGGTCGTTCCCGTGCTTATACAGATAATTCCGGGAGCTTCCTTTACAGATCTGACAAAACATGGAGTAGAGATCTCCAACAATATAGGCAACATCGTGATGGCGTACCTGAAAGTGTCCGAACTCGAAAAGGTGGCTTCCCTGCCACAGGTCGTGACCTTGGAAATCACGGGGGAAGCGGCGCCACAAATGATGCATTCCCGCATATCCACTTTTGCATCTAAGGTGCAGGGAAATATTGGCAAAGAATCACCTTGGGACGGAACCACACGTCCTTTCGACAAAGGATATTTGGGACGCAACGTCGTTGTAGGTCTTCT
Source organism: uncultured Porphyromonadaceae bacterium (assembly GCA_947297425.1). Lineage (GTDB taxonomy): Bacteria > Bacteroidota > Bacteroidia > Bacteroidales > Muribaculaceae > Lepagella. The sequence goes on along the minus strand of CAMYSW010000216.1, from coordinate 4,286 downwards.
TGACACGGGTTTTGACCCGAACCATATCACGTTCTACAAAGCACCCGATTATACGGAGACACGGGTCAAACTCATTGTTGAATTTGATGCAAGCGGGAAAGAGGTGAAACGTTGGGACACACCCGAAGCAATCAAGGCTTACACCACCGAAGATGAAGAAAATCCGGGAACCCATGGCACCCACGTGCTTGGAATCATGTCCGGAGCATTCACCGGCAAAGGACAGTTCGTTGATTATGACCATCATGAGAAAGATTCCATCGAGGGCAGAAGCAACGGCAATCCTCAAGGATGCTGCGAACGCATAAAGACTTGCGCTCCCTTGGTTTATGACAACACCGGCAAAGAAGCAAACATACCATATCTCGGCATGGCTCCCGAAAGTGATATCGTGATATGCGTGGGTCCGCTAAATTCCAACACCGAGCTTGCATCGGCAAAAGCCATAAGCGATTATGCCAAGTCTGTAGGCAAACCGGCAGTAATAAATTTCTCTCTCGGTCAGAATTTCGGATCATGCGACGGAACTGATAACTTCTCCAAAGCCATAGCAGAAATCGGGAAGGAAGCAATTGTCTGCATAGCTGCCGGAAATGATGGACTGAAAAACAACTGGATCAGCAAGACGTTCACTGCGGAAAGCAAAAAAGTCGCAACCCTTTTGCAGGCAAAAATAACCGACAAAGACAGCAAGGTTACCTCACTCCAAGGAACAGCCCTTGAAATATGGAGCGATACAGACAAACCTTTTACGGTAAGGATATTTGCATATGACAAGGATGACGCTACTCCTGACGAGTCAAGACGTTACAATCTCGGTGAAATATCGGCATCTACACCCGAAGGGAAATATATTGACGGAAATATAGGCACAGCCGGTCCTTGCTTCTCCGGTGCGATTGTCATGACATCATCCGTTATGGCTCAAAATAACCGATATGCCGCCACTATAAAGCTGCCGCAAAATTTCTGGTATGACGACACGGATATAGATCCCGTAATAGGAATTGAAATCGAAGGCTCGGAAGGACAACGAATAGACTTGGCTTCCAATGTAGACGATGTGAATCTCGTGACAGAGAATAATCTTGAATTTGAAGCAGGAACTCCCGACATGTCAATCAACAATATGGCATGCGCCCACAATGTATTCGCAGTCGGAGCCAACGTGAACCGTAACATTTTCGGAACTCTCCATAAGAGCGCCTATAAAGTTTCGGGCACAGTCGGGTCGATAGAACACACGGCTACATGGATCGCCGGCATTTCGGGATATGGCAAGCTGGTAGACGGCAGATCAATGCCAACAATTACCGCACCGGGATATTATGTGGTATCTGCACGTAGCAGATATAACAATAACAAGAACTTCACCGATGATGCACCAAACGTAAAAGTTGATGGAGCCGAACCTAAATCAAAGTTCAACAACAATTCCGCTTTTGCTGATTTCGGGGGCGAACGCTACTGGTGGTTCAACACTCAGGGAACATCGCAGGCAACCCCGGCATTTGCCGGCATATGTGCGCTTTGGCTCGAAGCAAATCCAAACCTCAAATATGCCGACATTTACGAAGTAATTCAAAATACGGCAGCAAAACCCAAAATGAAAGGGGAAGGCATACCATACGGTTCCAAGAAAGGGGGTGTATGGGATGAGACAACAGGCGCCGTAGACAAGAACAACAAGGAAATTGGCGAAGCTCATTATGAAAAGACACAATACCGTTATGGATTCGGCAATGTCGATGCATTTGAAGGTCTCAAATATATCCTATCCCATCCTGAACTCGGACAGACTACCGGACTGTCAGAAATATCTGTAAGTAAGGACCAGGTAGTTATCAACCGCCGTGGCAATATCTTCCAGATCGTATCGAATGCGGGAGAATTTAATGTAAGTCTCGTTTCAATTTCCGGGCATACGGTAAAGTCAGTCTGTGGCAATTCAGAAGTCAACATTGACGCAAGCGGAGTTTCCAAAGGTGTTTATGCTCTCGTAATCTGGAACAATGATTTCCGCAAGTCAGTTAAAGTAATACTCTGACAAATAGGTATAAGTAAATAAATGGTTAAAACAAAGAGAGGGAAGGTGCGTAATTGCACCTTCCCTCTCTTTGTTTTAACCATTCTAACATTATTTGAAATTATATCCCACCGTGAGTTGGAACACATTCTGATAATAGCTTGCTGAATAATATTTCTTGTTATCCTTCGCAACCTTATAAGCATTGGTAGCACCTATATCGCCGCTAAGTCCTCCAAAGAAATTCTTATAATTCACGCCAACGCCTATCCTCCAGTCAAGATTAAACCGGTTATAACGGTCGTCCCTGTCGGGATGCTCTGCCTTATACATCGAACCGGCATCCTTGACTTCGATATCATGAGCCTTTGCCTTTATATAATAATCCATAGAAAAACCGAGATTCATAACAGGACCAGTATAAACAGCTAAATTAAAATCTCTCGTAAAATCGAAATGATAACCGAAAGCTACCGGAATGCGCATACCTGATTGACGCACAGAGTGTGAAACAAGCTCTCCTCCCAAGTCTTCAAGTTCCTCGAGCACATCGTCCAAGTCATTCGTCTTTATAGACATGGTGTTGTAATAGAAACTTACACCCGGCTCGATATAGAAATTAGCCACAATAGGGATGTTATATACCCCGCCTACACTCAAGCCAGCTCCAGAGCCAAAAACGCTTTTTGAAACACTGAAGTGGTCATCAAAATCATTTACGGTAAACTTACCGGGTGACGTAACATCGAGAGTTGCCCGCAATCCGAAATAAGCTTTATTATCCGGATTATTGAAAATACGTCCTTGCGCAGATGCACTCAATACACCGGCAACAGCAAGAAGTGACAGAAATAGCTTCCTCATATTAATTCAAAAATTATGGTTGCACAATATATTATTTAACACAAACAAACACAATTTTGTTTAATTTTAAATAAAAAAAAATCCTTGTGCGTTAAAAGCACAAGGATTTAAGAAACTGATTAAAAATATTCAGAATGACTTTTGAAGTTGATTCAATGTTTCTTTAATTGCTCACGAAGACGAGCCTTGAAACCGTCACTGATTATGTCCATATTATCTGTAACCTCAAACAAATTATCCTTATTATTCTCAAATTCTTTAAGATAACCCGAAATATTTGCAGGATCTTCCAATATGAAATTCGGACATTGAGAAACTTTCAGGTATCCTTCCGGAAGCATCTTCATTCCTTCACCATGCATACCCTGCTCCTCCTTGAAGAGGATGGTAAGATCTTTACAACGGTTGAATATGCCTTTTTTGCCATAAAGATCGGCAGACTCACCGTTACCCTCATTATAGATCAACTCTACGGTTACATCCTTATTTACGGGCAAACCTTCCGTGTAGACTACAGGCTGCAATGAATAGCCGTCATAGGTCCAGTTCCCATTTTCAGGAAAACGGGAGTAGCTATATTCTTTACCGTCTACCAATACCTTATCCGGAGGTAATGTAGCAGGGAAGCGCATTTCATAATTCCTGACTGCGGGAGCATTGTCATATGTGCCCTTTCTTGCTTCTACAGTTACCTTAATTCCGTTTGCAACCACATTTTTAGTGACATTGGTGATTGCATAGGATTTATCGTAATCATTGGAAATGCCGTCATCTTCATAATGGCGCAAGGAACCGTCGCCTCCCGGAATAAAGGTCAGCACCAACGTGTCGCAAGGAGCCTGAAGGCTGTTAACTTTGTCGGGATTCATCGGTATTATCGCCCCTCCCTTTACATAAAACGGATTCTCGGCGAGAGTATATTCAAATTCGCGTTCCGAAGGGCCCTCTATCATCTCTCCTGATGCATAATCATACCACCTGCCTTCCGGAAACCAGATCTTACGCTTTGCAAGACCTGATATGGAATCGACAGTATTACCTACCGGTGCGGCTATAATGTCAGATCCGAAAAAGAACTGCTCCGGATGATTATAGGCTTCTTCAAGCAACGGGTATTCATAATAAAGAGGACGAGTCATTGCCACTCCGGTATCATAATTCTCCCGCGCCGCATTGTAGATATATGGAGCGAGGGCATACCTCAGCTTAAGGGCGTCACGCATCTCGAACATATATTCGGGGAAAGCCCAGAAATATCTTATGATATTGCGGTCTTTTGTGGAATGGGTCTTGAAGATAGGTGTGAACACGCCATATTGCAACCAGCGGAGATACAACTCGGGATCAGTCACGCTCTGTTTCTTCTTGAACATATGTCCTCCGATATCGTGCCCCC
>CAMYSW010000215.1:0-4807 GCA_947297425.1 uncultured Porphyromonadaceae bacterium | reverse complement strand
GATTGGGACAGATCGAAATCCGAAGGTCAAATGATCACCAAAAACAACAGCGGTTTTTGGGGTTGGGGAGCAGAACTGAACGCAAGTCTTCCGTTCAATTTCAGCATAGGCACAAAACTGAGGGCGATGAGACGTTTCGGATACGTGGAGGATTCAATGAATTCGTTCAATTATATCTGGAATGCGCAACTCGGGTACAGCATCGCGAAAGGCACATGGCGCATAACCCTCGATGCCAAGGATATCCTCAATCAGAACAAAGGCATCAGCTATAGGGTGAACGCCAACGGACGCACACAGACCCTCAACACAGTCCTACCCCGCTATCTCATGCTCTCGGTGCATTACCGCTTCGACTTCAAGCCGAAACGTTAATAATTCCAATCACTTACAACCACATAACAACCACTTTTATATCTACACTCAAAAGGTTTTATGCATCTTTAAGTGGTTGTTCCGTGGTTGTAAGTGGTTGGAGGATAAATAATGAATATGGATTGGAAAAGGTAAAATCTGATTCGAAAATTTAACACGGAGGCACGGAGGTACAGAGTTTCAGATTAAAGAAGCTGGCATGGATATTTACAGGCACCGAGGGTCTTAAGCGACCTTGCGGAGGCACGGAGCTTGAGAACCATAATGAAAACACCTTCGAGCTTCGTGCCTCCGTCAGCATCGCAAGATGCCTCAGCGCCACTACTCCATTAAACACCATATTGGGTTAAAAACCCTGTACCTCTGTGTCTCAGTGTTTAAATCACCATGTCAAACCTCTTCACACAAAAGCTCCAACCACTTACAACCACAGAACAACCATTTTTACATTTACTCTCAATCGGTTTTATACATCTTGAAGTGGTTGTCCCATGGTTGTATGTGGTTGGAAAATAAATAAAATATGGATTGGTCAAGAGAAATAAACAGGGAGTTAGAGTGAAAGTTGGAACATGTTCGCTTGAATTTTTATAAAATTTATTTGGCGGGGATTGGGTAAGTTTAAATGAAAATAGTTAATTTTGCATCCCGTACTAATACATATTAGACGTGGAAACAAAATATATTTTCGTCACAGGCGGTGTGGTGTCTTCATTAGGCAAAGGCATCATTTCTTCATCTCTTGCCCGCCTACTCCTCTCTCGAGGATACTCTGTCACTATCCAGAAATTTGACCCCTACATCAACATCGATCCCGGCACTCTGAACCCTTACGAACATGGGGAATGCTATGTCACAATTGACGGTCATGAAGCGGATCTCGACCTCGGTCATTACGAACGTTTCACCGACATACAGACTACCCGCGCCAACAATGTGACAACCGGCAGAATCTATCAGTCGGTAATCGAGAAGGAGCGCCACGGAGACTATCTCGGAAAGACAGTACAGATCATACCTCACATCACCGACGAAATCAAACGCAACGTCAAAAGTCTCGGCAATACGGGCAAATTCGATTTCGTAATCACTGAAATCGGTGGAACCGTCGGCGATATCGAATCCACACCTTTCCTTGAGGCTGTGCGCCAACTCAAATGGGAACTCGGCAAAAACGCCCTCAGCATCCATCTTACCTACGTGCCATATCTGAAAGCAGCAAAAGAGCTCAAAACGAAACCTACTCAGCATTCTGTAAAACAATTGCAAGCTATCGGCATACAGCCGGACATACTTATCCTACGCACCGAAAAAGACATACCCATGGCTATGCGTCGCAAGGTGGCGCAATTCTGCAACGTGGCTCCGGAAGCCGTTATACAGAGTGTAGACGCTTCCACAATATATCGAGTGCCTTTGATGATGCACGAACAGGGATTGGACAATCTGGTGCTGAAACTCACCGGCACCGAAAACATCGGCGAACCTGACCATGCGGCATGGAATGAGTTTCTCCGCAAGCTCGACTCTGCTGAAAAGGTTGTCACAATCGGGCTTGTAGGCAAATATGTAGAACTCCAGGATGCCTATAAATCAATCAATGAATCCTTGATGCAGGCAGCAACATATTGCGACCACAAACTGAATCTCGTATCCATACATTCCGAAAAACTTACACCCGCCGACGTAAATGAAAAACTGGAGGGAATGGATGGAATAATAATCGCTCCGGGATTCGGACAGCGTGGAATCGAAGGTAAATTTACGGCTCTCAAATGGTGCAGGGAACATGATATTCCCACTTTTGGCATCTGCCTCGGAATGCAGTGCATGGTGATCGAATACGCCCGCAATGTGCTTGGCTTTGCAGATGCAAATTCTACAGAAATGGATCCGGACACCACCCACAACGTGATTGACCTGATGGAAGATCAGAAAAACATATCCGACATGGGGGGCACCATGCGTCTCGGAGCATACGACTGTCGCCTGAAGAAAGGATCCATACCTGCGGAAGCCTATGGCAAAGAGGTGGTGAGTGAGCGACATCGCCACAGATTTGAATTTAACGGGGAATACCGCACCCGCTTTGAGGAAGCAGGTCTGGAATGCGTGGGTGAGAATCCTGAAACGGGATTGGTGGAAGTAGTGCAAGTCCCGTCATTAAGATGGTTTGTGGGCACACAGTATCATCCGGAATATCAGTCTACTGTCCTTTCTCCAAATCCTCTCTTCATATCATTTATTAAAGCCGCAATCAAAAACTCCAGACCCTAAACTACAGATCCCTTGGAACAGATTAAACATGAATGCGGCATCGCAATGATCCGCCTGCTCAAGCCTCTGTCTTACTACAAAGATAAATACGGTTCTGAGCTATATGGTCTCGATAAGCTCTACCTTATAATGGAAAAAGAGCATAACCGAGGACAGGAAGCCGCCGGAATCGGCTGCGTAAAGCTTGACATGCCCCCGGGGCAGGAGTATATATTCCGCGAACGGGCGCAAGGCTCGGATGCCATCAGCAAGATCTTCGCCGAAGCCCATCGCCGGATCGATGATGACCGCAAGGAGGGCGTTGACCCTCGTTTTACACCTTTCGTAGGTGAAGTATATATGGGTCATCTGCGCTACAGCACCACCGGACGTTCCGGCATTAACTACGTGCACCCCTTCATGCGCCGCAACAACTGGTGTTCGCGCAATATGCTGCTGTGCGGAAACTTCAACATGACCAATGTGGATGAAATCTTCGACTCAATAGTGGCAACAGGTCAACATCCCCGCCTTTTCGCCGACACTTTCATTCTCCTTGAACAACTCGGACATGCCCTCGACCGGGAGAATGAACGCCTTTTCAACATTCACAGCGATGCCGGGTTGAAAGCCATCGACCTCTCTGAAGGTATAGCGCGCGACCTCAATGTCACCAATATCCTCAAACGTTGCGCTCCTGCGTGGGATGGAGGATACGTGATCTGCGGAATAGTCGGCAACGGTGACATGTGGGCGATGCGCGATCCCAACGGTATTCGTCCGGCTTTCTATTATAAAGATGAAGAGATCGTTGTTGTTGCAAGTGAACGCCCGGTAATTCAGACGGCTTTCAATCTCCGGCTTGAGCAGGTAAAAGAGTTGGATCCGGGTAATGCAATTATAGTTGACCGTGACGGCGCAGTACGTATCGACAGCATTATGCCCGAAGGTAAGAACGCCAAATGCAGTTTCGAACGCATATATTTTTCCAGAGGTTCTGATTATGACATCTACCGCGAACGCAAGGCTCTCGGAGCCAATCTCGTGGATCCGGTGCTTAAAGCCATAGGTCATGATATAGACAATTCTGTCTTCTCGTTTATTCCCAACACTGCGGAAGTGGCTTTCTACGGACTTGTGGAAGGTGTGGAAAATTACCTGATAAAGAATAAGATCAACGATATCCAACGACTCTCATTAACGGGAAATCTTACAGACGAGAACATAGCCAATGTGCTTCGCCGGCGTGTACGGCGCGAAAAAGTAGCTATAAAAGATATAAAACTCCGCACATTCATTGCTGAAGGATCCACCCGCAATGACCTTGCAACACATGTCTACGACATAACTTACGGCTCTATCCGTAATGGTGACAATCTTGTGGTAATTGACGATAGTATCGTGCGTGGCACTACTCTCCGGCAGTCAATCATCCGCATTCTCGATCGGCTCTCACCCCGCAAGATAGTAATAGTCTCCAGTTCTCCACAGGTCCGTTTCCCCGACTGCTATGGCATTGACATGTCGCGTATGGGAGAATTCATCGCGTTCAAGGCGGCAATGACACTCCTTGAAGAGCGTGGCATGCGATATGTGATAGATGATGTATATCATCGTTGCAAATCACAGGAATCTCTGCCTAAAGAGAGAATTGTAAACTACGTCAAAGAGATTTACGCTCCATTCTCCGATGAAGAGGTAGCGGCAAAGATCGCGCAGCTACTCACACCCGAAGGCACACGCGCTGAAATACAAATCGTTTTCCAATCGGTAGAGGATATGCACAAGTCTATTCCCAACCATCCGGGCGATTGGTATTTCACTGGCAACTACCCTACTCCCGGTGGCAATCGCCTCGTCTGCAAAGCCTTCATCAACTACTACGAAGGGCGCACATCCGCCAGAAACTGATCTTAGCGGCATTACCGCTTTGACTTCAAACCTAAGCGTTAATGACTCCAACCACTAACAACTACGTAACAACCACTTTTATATTAACCTCATATGGTTTTATGCATCTTGAGGTGGTTGTTCTGTGGTTGTTAGTGGTTGGAGAATAAATAAAATATGGAGTGGAGTGGAAAGGCAAAATCTGATTCGAAAATTTAACACGGAGGCACAGAGGTACAGAGTTTCAGATGAAAGAGCAGGCATGGATATTTACCGGCACCGAGGG
>CAMYSW010000214.1:0-4817 GCA_947297425.1 uncultured Porphyromonadaceae bacterium | reverse complement strand
TCCACATGGTATTCGGCTGTGGAAGCTGAAGTTTATGCAATGTCCATTTTCATGACCTCGCTATGTGTGTGGATCATGGTGAAATGGGCTTTCTGCCACACCCAACCATTATCTACACGATATCTGATATTACTCGCATACCTCTTCGGACTCTCGATAGGAATACATCAGCTTAACCTGCTGTGCATACCTGCTCTTGCCATAATATGGGGAATAAAACGCGGTGTGCGCAAATGGTGGAAAGTGACGGTGATGTTTATTCTGTCATTGGCAGTGGTAGGATGCATCCTGACAGGCATGATGCCTTCCACAATCGCGTTGGCTGCAGAGGCTGAATTATTTGCAGTTAACACCTTGGGACTACCATTCCTAAGCGGGGTAGCTGCGTATGTAATATTATTGGGACTGAGCCTGCTGACAGCACTGACAGCCACTGCAAGATCATCAAACCGTGGACTTCTCGCCGCTGCCGTATTCCCCGCTATTTTCCTTTCCGGAATCTTCATATTCTCCGATAATTTCGCTGCCGGTGCCGCCATAAGCGCTATCGCCTCCCTGCTGCTTGTCAGAGGACACAACTTCTCCGCACGCCGCCTGAACATATGCATGTGGATGCTATCAATGCTCCTTACGGGATATGCAGCATATGCCTTGATTCCGATACGTGGCGACATCCCCTCTCCCGCAAATTCAAGTATGCCCGGTGACCCATTCTCTTTCGCTTCATATCAGGCAAGGGAACAATATGGAGGCGCTCCTTTGCTATACGGACATACCCCTTATAGCAAAAACATTTTGCGTGAAGAATATTCAGCAAACGGGAGGACACCAATATATCAACGGGTAGTGCTCGAACGCAAGCACCCTATAGTAGCCCAAAAAGAAAATGGTGCCATTATCTGTGATCCCTACCGGATGCTGACACGTGACGATTCCATCTTCAACGCAAAAGCCATAAATAAAAAGGGGGATGCGTATGTGGTGAGAAGCTATGCGGTGAAACCTGTATTCACCCCGGAGCTAAACATGTGGTTTCCAAGAATCACCAGTCGCGACCCGCAAGATCTTGAATGCTTCACGGACTGGACGGGTATGGAAAAAGGAAATATGACCGAAGTAGAAATAAGCGAAGCTTTAGACTCAACAGGAAACTTCGTGAACAGACTCAACACTGACGGTCATCGCCATCCTGTCAAATCATACCGTCCTACATACGCCCAATCGCTGAAGATGTTCCTGACTTACCAGACAGGATATATGTATTTCCGCTATCTGTTGTGGAATTTCCTCGGACGCCAGAACGATATGCATTCCACAGGGGAAGTGGAACACGGCAATTTCATCACCGGCATAACACCTATAGACAATGCCATGCTCGGAGCGGAAGACGCACTGCCCTCATGGCTCGGTAAAGACAACAAAGGGAGGAACAGTTATCTCCTGCTTCCCTTTCTCTTGGGCATATTCGGAATAATCATGCTAATGTTCCAGGGCAAAAGGGGGCACAAGACCTGCCTTGCCACGGCAATGCTTTTCATCATGACCGGGCTGGCAATCGTGGTATACCTGAATCAGTCGCCCGGAGAACCAAGGGAACGCGATTATTCATTCTTGGGTTCGTATCTTGCCTTCACGATATGGATAGGATTCGGTGCCGCCGGATTATTGAGAATAGCAGGTAAATATGCTCCATTGGCTGCTGTAATACCTGTTTTTACGGTTGTGTGGATGCTGATAGAGAATTATGACGACCATGACCGCTCCGGAAGATATGCGGCATCAAGGATAACCGCAAATATACTGAACTCCCTCCCCCCCGATGCGATAATATTCGTGGATGGAGACAACGCAACCTTCCCCCTTTGGTATGCGCAGGAGGTTGAAGGGATACGCAAGGACGTGCGCGTGATAAATCTTGCATACCTGTCAATGCCACAATATGTTGCCTCGCTTATGCAGGATTGGGACGGGGCAAAAGGAATACCGTCCACACTCTGTAGGGAAGATGTGATATATGGAGCATTGCAGTTTCCTAAAATGGCTGCGAACCTTAGTGACTCGACCATTGGTGCGAAAGAGATGATCAGAAGCATCGCGATTTCCAACAAAAAAGAATGTAACTATAAAACGGTATGGCTCAAGACCGGACCTTGCGACTCCATAGCCTATCCTATGCAGAACCTCGGTAAAATTGCGGGAGGGAAAGCCTTAGATTTCCGGAAACTGATGATGTTCGACATTATATCGACGAATGCATCATCTCCGAATCCAAGACCGATATGCTGGCACCGCTCTCTCCCTACACGCCATTACTTGGGATTGGACACCATAACCACGACCGGACTCTTTGTGCGATATTTCGGACCTGCAAGTACCGACGAAAGGGAGAATGACTATATAAAGGGACTGAAACACCTTCAAGCACCCAATGATCTTGACCGTGAAGTTTATCTCGACGGACCTCCCGCAGCACAGATAAGCTTTCATCGCGCCGGATTGCTATTGGCGGCAAAAGACATGTTACGCAACGGACGCGTAAAAACGGCACTAAACATCGCTCTCGCCTCTGATTCCCTGATGGGAGAAAACTGCAACACATACTCTGCAATCCACGACCTTGACTCCATATTCAACACAAGGGAAGAGATGCCTCTGATTTTCAAGGAACTTTCAGATTCCCTATTGGCATCGGAAGATAGCCGAATGAAAAGAGTCACCGACAAAATACGCAACCGCGCAACCATCCTTTCGCAGCGTGACAGCCTCCGCGATGAAGAATGGAAAAGGTATTATCGAACTTTACCACCACGTTTGCGGTTAAAAATGTCAAGATAAGTGAGTAATTTATTAACTTTGTGAATGAAAAGTTTTATTGAATCATGAAGAAGCTAATCCCAATATTGATGCTGGCTCTGCTCATTGCCTCGCCGGCAATGGCAAAAAAGAAGAAAACAAATGATGGCAACGCCATAATAACATTCACCAAGGAATCACACGATTTCGGAATTATATCGGATGATAAAGGTGCGGTTTCCACTGAATTTGAATTTATAAACCAAGGGAACGCCCCGTTGGTCATATTCAGCGCTACCGCCGATTGCGGATGCACCCGCCCGGAATATCCCAAGAATCCCGTAGCACCCGGAAAAAAGGGTAAAATCAAGGTTAATTTCATCCCCAAAGGTTATCTCGGCAGTTTCACAAAAAACGTTAAGATTAAAAGCAACGGATCATCCAAGACAAAAGTGCTGAAAATCACCGGGGTTGTCAATCCGAACAAGACAAAATAGCATGTCATGCGAAATGGTCTGATACCTTTACTTTTAATGATATCCCTGTTCCCTTCGAAGGGAATGGGTGAAATCATATGGCTTGAAAAGGAGTATGATTTCGGATTGATGAAAGAGGAAGCCGGTCCCAAGACCGGAAGCGTCAGGTTCGTAAATACAGGTCCGGAAGAGACCGTGATCACGGGAGCGCGCCCGAGTTGCGGATGCACGGGCGTTGCTTATCCCGAAGAGCCCATCGCCCCGGGCGATACCGTCAAGTTTTCTTTCACCTACAATCCATTGGGACGTCCGGGACGGTTCGAGAAATCCATCCGTGTCTATATCGGAGATTTCGATATGTCCACAATCCGGATACGCGGTAACGTGCTCGGAACTCCGGAATCCCTGTCAACGTTATATCCCATAGAGGCAGGACCGTTACGACTTTCGGAAAATATCCTACCGGCAGGAGACGTCACATATGGATCAACACGCCATTTCTTCCTCAACGGCTACAATCAGACCGCCGACACAATCCGTCCCCGCTGGATATGCAAGGATCCGTCACTCAGCGTCTCGGCTTCGTCGGAAGAGGTCGGACCGGGCGACATACTCACTTTAAGTTTCTATTTTAATTCACGCAACAAACCGGAAATGGGTCCGGTGGAAATCCCTGTGACAATAATCTCGGATCAGAACGCCGGTTCTCCCGAAACAGAAGTGACCTTCACGGCAAAAGTAGTTCCCGATTTCTCACGAATGACTCCAGAAGAGGTAAAGAATGCACCCAAATGTTATCTCGCTCCCAATTCGATAGATTTGGGCAACATATCTCCCAAGATAAAGAATCCCGTTAAGTTCAGGTTTGCAATCAGGAACGAAGGCTTGACGGAAATGAGAATCAACCGTATTTTCTCACAATCGGAAGCAGTCAGGATAACACGCCGTCCATCTTCCCTGAAACCGGAAAAATCAGCAAATGCAGAGGGGACCTTAAATATCAATAAACTTCCATCAGGCGCGTTTAATATAAAGGTGGAGGTTCTCACCAACGATCCTTTGAATCCTGCACGGACCATATCGATAGTGGGAATAAAAGAATAGTCACAAATTTCTTTAATATATTTACCGAACGACCATGAACCATCCCGAAAACAATTCAGAATATAAAGGGCTTCAGGTAAACTCCGGAGTAAGCTCACAACCCATCACCAACCCTTATCGCCGCCCGGTGCGCCGTCGTCCCCAACTATCGGCATCCGAATATGTGGAAGGAATACTGAAAGGGAATGTCAGCATCCTCGGTCAGGCAGTAACACTTGTGGAAAGCACTGCGGAGCATCATCAGGCACTCGCACAGGAAGTGATTGAAAAATGTCTTCCTTATTCGGGAGAATCACGGCGCATAGGTATCACGGGCGTTCCCGGTGCCGGGAAATCGACCTCGATTGATGTTTTCGGGCTTCATGTGCTCAAGCAGGGAGGTAAGCTTGCCGTGCTCGCTATTGACCCCAGTTCGGAACGCACGCAAGGGAGTATCCTCGGAGA
>CAMYSW010000213.1:0-4827 GCA_947297425.1 uncultured Porphyromonadaceae bacterium | reverse complement strand
GTCGCATATGCCTATATGCTCCTTCATTACGCGGCAAAAACATCTCAAAAATAACGGTGTTTTATATGTGCATTAATTTTTATTACTTACTTAACAAAATAACAACTATATGAACTATTTTTTTAAATCATTGACAGCTTTAACCATGGTAACATTCGCTGCTTCCGCAACAGGAGCCGTGTCCAATCCATTGATTGAAGGATCGAAACTTCCTTACGGCACAATGCCTCTTTCCCAAATTACTCCCGCCCAATATGAAGAGGGTGTGCTTGAAGGTATAAAACTTCAGAATCAAGAGATAAATGCTATAGTTAGACAGCGTAGCGTACCGACATTTGAAAACACCATAGTTGCCCTTGACAGAAGTGGGGAAGTGCTTAACAGATCCATCCTTGCTTTAAGTAATCTGGAAAATGCATCAGGAAATCCTGAAATAATGGCTATCCTTGCGAAAGTAACGCCGGCTTTATCCGAACATTCCTCAAACATAATGCTAAATGAGCATCTTTGGAACAGGGTCAAACAAGTCTACGACAATAAAGACAAAGACAAAAGCCTGACCCCCGAAGATCTCCGGCTTATTGAAAAAACATATCTCGGTTTCATACTTTCCGGTGCAGACCTTAAAGGTGCAGACCGTGAAAAATTCCGCAAACTTAATTCGGAATTGTCTGAACTTACTGTCAAATATGGACAGAACGTTTCCAACGCGATGAAAGAACCTTCACGACGGATGTGGCTCAAAAAATCAGATCTGACAGGCATACCGGAATCGGTGATTGAATCATATCGAGAAGCCGCCAAGGAAACATTAGCACAAGAGGGCAAAAATGATGACGAGTCATTATATCTTGTAACGGTATTTGCACCGTCCTATCAACCGTTCATGAAATATTCTGAACGCAGGGACCTTCGCGAGCAGCTTTACAGATTGTCAAACAGCCGTAATAATGGAGGGAAATTCGACAACACTGCAATACTTCGCGATATTGCAAACGTGCGCCTTGAGATAGCCCAGCTAATGGGTAAGAAAACGTTTGCTGAATATCAACTGCAAACTACAATGGCAAAAACTCCTGAAACCGTAATGGAGTTTCTTGAAAACCTAAGGAATGCATATACGGAACCTATGAAAGCTGAATTAAAAGAGATTCAGGACTATGCAAGATTATCGGAAGGCAGTGACTTCAAACTTTCGGCATGGGATTATTCCTATTGGGCAGATAAACTGAAAAATGACCGATATGCCTTCAATGACGAAGACATGAAGCCATATTTTGAATTAAACAACACTATCAAGGGGGTATTCGGTCTCGCAACCAAATTATATGGCTATAAGTTCAAGGAAACAAAAGACATTGACAAATATCATCCGGATGTTAAGATATATGAGGTATATGAAAAAGACGGAAAACTTCTCGGTATACTTTATGCTGATTTCTTTTATAGGGATGGCAAAAGCCCAGGAGCCTGGATGACAGAGTTTAGAGGTGAGACAAAAGATGACGAAGGAAAGAAAAGTATACCTCTCATATCTATCGTATGCAACTTTTCAAAGCCAGTCGGCAATGCCCCCGTGCTTCTCACTCCATCTGAGGTGGAAACATTCCTGCATGAATTTGGACATGCATTGCATGGGCTTTCATCAGAAGCTAAATATGCATCTCTCAGTGGTACCAATGTAGATCATGATTTCGTTGAACTGTTCTCTCAGTTTAATGAGAATTATTTGACTGAAAAAGAATACCTCGACAGTTTTGCGAAACATTATAAAACGGGTAAGAAGATGCCACAGGAGCTGATTAATAAATTCCTGAAATCTTCTCAGTTTGGAGCAGCATATGCTTGCCTGCGCCAACTTGGCTTTGGCTATCTTGACATGGCTTATCACACCATAGCATCTCCCTTAAGGGCATCTGCAAATCTCGAAGAGTTTGAGAAGAATGCCCAAGATCCGGTCAGATGTTTTGAAGCAGTGGAAGGATGTATGACATCTCCTTCATTCGGTCATATTTTTTCCGGTGGATATGCAGCCGGATATTATGGATATAAATGGGCTGAATCACTTGATGCGGATGCATTCGCGGCGTTCAAGGAAACCGGCATCTTCAATAATAAGACCGCTTCTAAATTCCTTAAGATGCTTCAAGCTGGAGACACGGTGGATCCGATGGAACTATATGTTGGATTCCGTGGCAAAAAGCCCACTGTAGACGCCCTCATGGAACGTGACGGAATCAAAAAATAACATAAGAACACCTCATATTATAAAAATAAGTTTCGCAAATTGAACTTGCGAAACTTATTTTTATAATAGCATCAATACATCCGTTAGTTAAAACAACTTCAATGTTTCACATTCTTGATGCCACACAGATTATATTCTTATTGTCAAAAGCTTTGAAAGCATAAAGAAACTTGTCTGTTCCTTCTTCTAATTTTAGTTTATTTCTTAATGTTTTTGCATCCAAAGGATAATTCTTTATAACAACATTATATCTGCCGCCTTTCATGTTTTTCAACTCAAGTTTGCCGGGAAAGGATTCAATCTCAAGTATTCTACCCGGAAAATCAGAGTATAGTTTGCTTGAAATATAAAGAGAAGTATTATTAGACACACGTTTAAGTCCCGGAAACTTGTCACATATAGCTTTGAAAGACCTGAGTTTCATCAATCCGGCGTTAGGTTCATAAAGATAATTGCCCACAACCAAATCTTGACTTGATATAAAAGGGGGATGACTCTTTTCCAACTCTTCCGGAGTAAAGAAAATGTCTGAGATTATGCCACTATCATCAAAATCAATTACACGCACACCACCGAACAGTGAAGTTTTACAAATATCTACAAGAACCTCCTTACATTCACCTTTAACACAAACTATGTGTATGCATGATACGTAATTTATTTCCCGCCTTATTTGTGAAAGGTCAAGAAGGGGAGATGACTTGATAAATATCCGGTCTGCCTTCTCAAGCATATCGGGTAAAATATCAATAACGTTTGGCGTGCAGTCAGAAAAAGAATATGTTCGCCGGTTATTCTCATCCCTTCTCGCAGGATCAATAAATATACAATCAAAATGAGTTTTAGAGTTTTTAATTAAACTGACACTGTCGGTACATTCAGGTAACAGACTCTTAATATTCAGGATTCTTGAATTATGAACCAATGCATCACATTTATTATGGTCAATATCGCATGCGATTACATTATTTCCATGTATTGCTATTGTCATAGCATCAATCCCGAGACCAGCTGTCATATCAAGAACCTTATGCCCTGATCCTACTAAAGCCGCATGATATTCAGCCACCCGTTCATCAGAAGCTTGTTCTGACGATATTGAATCAGGGAATATAAATTGCCTGAAACTGAGAAAAGACGGTAACTTGTGGGTGGTCTTCCTACGGGAAACAATCTGACATACTGCAAAATTTAAAGAAAATGGCAGATCTTTATTATGGTATTTCAGAAGTAGTTCATTACAATCCTCTTTTGCGTTTTCCAAAATAAAAGCAAAAAATGGATTTTCCGGATCATCAAATTCATTATAATTGATCATTCTTAATATAATGTATGAAGTTCAGCAATAATTCTATCATAAGCAAATGCCGCACTAATATTTGTTTAATTTAAACACGACATGCAAATTTAATACTTTAAACAACCCAATCAAAATTTAGAAGCTGTTTAAATCAAACATGTTCATCCGTTACATTGAAGTTGTTTAAGCAACTTCATTATTTGCGAAACTTGAATTACTTGTTTATTTTGCGTTAACAAAATTTAAATATTTTTTTAGGATGCGAAAAAAGAGGTATATTTGCAACCAAATTTTGGAAAAATGAATTTCAAACGCTATATACATACATTATCATTAGTTTCTATATTTTCATTTCTCAGCACATGTCCCTCTCAAACGGCACAGGCTGCTGAAGCTCCCAAGAAAGGACATGAATACACCATAGTCATAGATGCCGGACATGGCGGGCATGATGCCGGTGCTGTTGACAATAATGTAAAAGAGAAAGACATCAACCTTGGAGTAGCTAAAAAATTAGCTGCCAAAATAAAAAGGGGGATGAAAGATGTAAAGGTTGTATTGACGAGAGAGAATGATTCTTACATCACTTTGCAAGAAAGGGCAAAGATAGCCAATGAAAACAAGGGAAACCTTTTCATATCAATCCATACAAACTCTGTTGACAAAACCAATCCCAACCGTAAACGTGTAGCAGGAGCTTCCGTATATGCACTCGGACTCCATAAAGACAAAAATAACCTGCAAGTAGCGAGACGGGAAAATTCAGTAATTGAGTTAGAAAAGAATTTTGAACAGAAGTATAGCGGGTTTGATCCATCCAAAGATGAATCTTATATAATTTTTGAGATGGCACAAAAAAAGAACCTTGGACAAAGCTTGAAATTTGCGGACCTTGCCCAGAAAAACCTTGTGAAAGGTGCCGGACGGGCTGACAGGGGAGTTAAACAGGCCGGTTTCTGGGTTTTATGGGCAACCTCAATGCCATCCGTGCTGGTAGAACTTGATTTCATATGCAATCCCAACTCTGCGGTATACATGGGATCTGAAAAGGGACAACAACAACTTGCTGAAGCTTTATATAAGGCAGTTGAACAGTATATGGGTAATAAAAAGGGGAATACTGTTAATGACTCCCATGCCGTGACAAAGAAAGAAAACTCTGTCAAACATGGCACACCTGTGCTCGCATCCTCACAACATAACGAAAAAAAGATTGAGAGGACACAAACGTCCTCCCGTCCTGCGTCTGCATTCACTAAAAGACGCAGGCGCTCTGAAG
>CAMYSW010000212.1:0-4846 GCA_947297425.1 uncultured Porphyromonadaceae bacterium | reverse complement strand
ACCTATAGGCATCACGAACATCCCCTCATGACCCGGGACAGGAACCACAAAGCTTTGCCAATTGTCTGTCCCTCCGGTCAAATAATTGGAAATGCCTTTCGACGGCATGTTGACAAACTGAGATGCTGATCCATGACGCAAATCCCCATCCACCACAAGAACTTTCTTGCCTTTCAAGGCAAAAGATGCTGAAAGGTTAAACGAAATGAATGATTTTCCGGAACCGGGATTAAAAGATGTGAGCATGATAACATTCGATGCTCCTTGAGAACGGTTCATGAAATCAATATTTCCCCTTATGATACGGAAAGATTCGCTCACTACATCACGGCTACCTTCACTGACAGCCACAAGTACCTTCTCAAGTTCACGCGAATTTTTCTTACTTTTTGCTAACAAACCGCGCAACGGCTCGAATATTGATTTTTTACCGACATATGGGATCTCTCCGGCAAACGGAGTTGACATTTTTTCAAGATCCTTGCGGCTACGGACTTTCGTGTCGGTTGCTGATATTATATAGATCATCACACCGGGAACGCACAAACCAAGCAACATGCAGACTACAAGTATAAACTTGACTTTTGGAGCCACAGGCTGAAGCGAACCGGTAGGAGGCGTGATTATGCGAGTATTGTCAGCGGTAAATTTCTGTGTCAGTTCGTTCTCTTCGCGCTTTTGAAGAAGATACAGATAGAGAGACTCCTTCACTTTCTGCTGACGCTCTATGCTGAGCAGATATTTCGCCTGGGTGGGACCCGATGCAAGCTGCCCCTCCGTAGTGCCCTTTGCCTGCTGCATATTCCTGAGTGTCTTCCCTAAAGCTGCAATCTCCGCATCTATTGCCTTGACAATAGACTCTCGCAAACCGCGTATCTGTCCGTCATAATCCACAACGAGCGGGTTCGAATCCGACGAACTCGCGGCAAGTGTGTTGCGGGAAAGAAGAAGATTATTGTAACTGCTTATCTGAGTTTCAAGTGTCGGAGAACCGATTCCTGTATTCACAGGAATCACGCTCTTTGCATTTGCTGGATTGTTAAGGTAATCCCTCAGATAGATCGACATCGACATCTGGTTATTGACCTCAAGCATCTTGGCAGAAACCTCTGCAGATTGCTGCAACTGCATCTTTGCCGCCTCCTGAAGGTCGGGCACGAGATGCTCCGACTTAAACTTGGATATGTCGCTGTCGACAGATCCAAGTTCCGACTCTATCAGTCTCAGACGATCGTCAATAAAGTTTGAAGTGGCAACGGCAACCCGGTTTTTGTCATAAACCCAATTGTCGTTGTAGACCGCGACGATCTCGTTCAGCACATCTACCGCGCGCTGTGTAGAAACATCTTTCATACTCAGGTCTATCACATCTGCATCCTTATCGGCAAGATCTGCCTTAACGAGTCCGCTGTAGGTCTCCACCGTGCTCTGCATCCCGTTGCGCTCAACTATGATTTCCGAGAGCGTCTTGATTTTCTTCCCTTTGGGAGCGGCATAGTTTGTGTCGGGAGTTATAGAGACTTTACCGACAGGTGTCTGTATCGGTCCGGAACCGATCTTCGCTTTGACCTCTTTCTCGATTTCTTCATCGCCGTCTGGTGTCTCAAGATGGAATTTACGCAACACGATAGCCCCGTCTTTGCCAAGTTCAATCCTGAATCCTGCCGCCTGCTGCTCCTCAAGATCATGGAATCTGACATTGACCGGCAGGTTGGTGCCGTAAAGAGTTTTGTCGTGGAATCTACCAGGCGCACTATAATTCACGTCGAGTCCAAGATTCTTTACGACCTCATACATAATTGCAGGAGATGAAAGCGATATCAATTCATTGTTTACGTTTGTATTTGATGAAACCAAACCTAATGAAGAGAATGCATTGCTAATATCGGCAACTCCGCCGCCACCATCCTGATCCTTGATCAGCAACTCCATGCTACGGGAATAAACAGGCTGCTGACGGAGAATATATAGCACTCCGATACAAGAGAAAATCAAAAGGGAAACCGCAAACCATCGCCATTTCGCAAGGCATTGCATCAGAAAGTCTTTCAACGAGAATGCTTCCTCCTCTTCAGAAACCTGCGTCCTAACTATATTTTCGTCCATTATTCGTATTATCTTATGCTTATTTATTGATAAAGACCGCGATGGTGGTCACTACCGATGTCAGAAGCGAGGCTACCGACACCCAGAAACTAACGCTCAGGGCATTGTTTCCGTTGACTGTGCTCGAACGTTTCTTCTGTGCATTCGGCTCAACATAAATCACATCGTTCTGACTCAGATAGAATGCAGGACTTTTCACCAGTGATGCAGCGTCCGTGAGATCAAGCACGTATGTATTAACCTTGCCGTCTTCAATACGAACCACTTTCACATTTTCCCGTTGTCCGTTTATCGTCAAATCTCCGGCAAGCGTAAGCGCCTCTATTATATTTATATCGTCGCGGTTCAGGTCATAACGTCCGGGACGGCTAACTTCTCCAAGCACACTTATTCCGGTGCTTAAGAAGTCCACCAATACGGTAGGATCTTTCACAAGCTCCCTGCCCACAAGTTCTCCCTTTATATATCCCGACAACTCGGCACGTGTCATACCCTCAACTTTTATATCCCCGAGGACGGGAAAGTCAATGTATCCTGCAGGGGAGACTGTATAAGAAGCGACACTCTCCGACTGCCCTCCGGTATATGGACGCAGTTCAGCCCCGGTCCCGTTAGTGCTACCGCCTTGACCTACCCTTGATGAATAAACCGGAAGATTGAACAGCGCCGAGAGTTGTGGATCCTTGGATTTCACGATGATAGAAAGTTTGTCACCGGGTTTCACCTTAATAGGCGCACTTTTGGCAGTCTCGAGAATTACTGCAGGATCTACATCTTGAAAATAGGCAACATCCTTTGGTACGCCACATCCGGTCATTATCAACGCGATCATGCCGGTTATCAAGCCTCGTATCACGAGACGGGATTTATTCATATATTCAATATTAATCGTATAAAACTTTGCCCAGGCGGCGCTCCCTCGCTCGAATCATTTTCGTCAACAGGATATTGAGCGCCAACCACAACAATACATCTCCCAATATTATCAATGTGGGCTGCATGACACGGCTCATCAACACATTTACAATTACAAACAACATGTCGAAAACCAATATCGCAACCAACGCCTGCCATTGGGGCATGCCCAATGCAAGGAATTTGTGATGGATATGGCATTTATCCGGAAGGAAAGGGTTGTGTCCCCGTCTTACCCTATGGAAAAACACTCGTGCAACGTCAAAGCAAGGCAATATCAGTGGAGAAACCGCCATTACAAAGATGTTGCTGCCTGACAATATTGCATCCTCCTGAATATTGAACACGGCAATCGCCAGAAATGCAAGCATCAGACCGATTGTCAGCGAACCGGTGTCACCCATAAAAATCTTTTTCTGTTTCTCGGGATTACCGAAAACATTATAGTAGAAAAACGGGATCAAGGTGCCAAGTGTAGCCCCCGACAATATCATCCATGCGTATTCATTACATATATAGAACACATATGAATACCATACAAGAGCCACGGCACTGAGCCCGGATGCCAGACCGTCTATACCATCTATTAGATTAACGGCATTTACCACATATATTATACAGAAGGCTGTAATAATCCAACCGATCCACGAGGGAAGCTCCCTTATCCACAGAAAGCCATACAGATCGGAAACCCACATGCCGGATGCCATTATAAGCACTGCAGCTATTATCTGCAACAGGAATTTGCCTCTGTATCTGACCCCAATGAGATCGTCAGCCATTCCCACAAGATATATGAGCATCGTGCCGCATACAAGGAAAAACAACGGCACCGTGACAATTCCCGTAAGGGGGATTATCTCGGCATAATGAAAATGAAGGTTGAAACCCGCCACAAGACAGAACGAGAATATCAGGGCAGGCAAAAAAGCCACGCCTCCGAGCCGAGGCACGATCCCGCGATGGATCTTGCGTTCATCAACCGTGTCAAAAAGTTTCTTGCGGAATGCGATGAGAAGTATCTTCGGAATAATCAAACCTGTTATAAGCACCGAAATCGCCAAAGCCAAGACATAGTTTTGAATCCAATAAGCCATAGTAATATTTTTAAAATAAATAATGTTAACGTTAAAGTATGCTTAAGTTTGACATGAATTTAAGGTTACAGCACAAGCCGCTGAGAAACAGCCTTCCACACAAGCAGAAATTAGACGAAAACATACCCTTATAAGTTTCTTTTTAAATGTTATTTTCGCAAATTTACTAATTTTTGTTTAATCATCAAAATAAGTAACCAAACATACAAATAATTAGAAAGCAAAATTCCGTATTAAAAAAATTCCATGTTTGATATTTTGACTGTTTATACCAAATAATTAATTTTGCATCCCAATAAGTATGACTCGCAAATAATTTCGATATCATACTTAACGTGCATGCTTTAAAAAATATTCATTTTACAATAGAAACAATGTCAACAAACACTATCGATAACGCCCGCAAGGTAACGACACGCCGTCTTGTGGAGATGAAACAGCGTGGTGAGAAAATATCAATGCTCACCGCTTATGATTACTCTTCTGCCAAAATTATCGATGCCGCAGGAATCGACGTGATCCTTGTCGGAGATTCCGCCTCGAATGTAATGGCAGGCAACGTCACGACGTTACCCATAACTCTCGACCAGATGATATATCATGCGAAATCGGTGATTAAAGGCACTTCGAGGGCACTTGTCGTTGTCGACCTCCCTTTCGGAACATACCAAGGCAACTCCAAGGAAGACCTCGATTATGCAATCCATGTCAATATTACAAAAATGACC
>CAMYSW010000211.1:0-4854 GCA_947297425.1 uncultured Porphyromonadaceae bacterium | reverse complement strand
TGCACCATATCGATGCTTAGGGTGTCAGGGAAGGTGGCTTCGGAAGATTTAGCTCTGCTTGACCATAGGATCAGGGATGTGATTCCTACCGGTGCTGATATATGCAGCAGTAATTTGCTTAATGAAAAAGAGCTTTTCAGATTCTTGAACTCTCAATTCCAGAAAGCGCGTTCTGCGGCTCCTGATCATATAAACGAAGTTTCACGGATCGATGCCCGTTTTATTACTGATTTTTGCAGGCGAGTCAAGCTTCAAGAGGGTGTTTTCTATAAGAGTCTCGGTTCGCTTGGAGGGGGCAATCATTTTATTGAATATGGTGAAGATGATTTGTGTGGGGATGGGTGGCTGGCTATCCATTGCGGTTCACGAAACCTTGGAGTTAAGGTTGCTAACTACTGGCGCAATATTGCGAACGGTTCTAAATGTGCCGAGTATGTAGGTTATTTGCAGGGAGATGCGCTCAATGGTTATTTGTCGGATATGATAGTTGCCCAAGCGTATGCCCTATATAATCATCTGGTTATACGTGACCGTATTTTCACCATATTTAAAAAGCTATGTAAAGCTAAATGCGTTGAGTCGATATTCACGACTCATAATTATATTTCACTGACTGAGGAGGTGCCTATGCTGCGAAAAGGTGCTATAGATGCGTCGGAAGGGAAGAGGGTTGCAATTCCTTTCAATATGCGTGACGGTATAGCGATATGTGTGGGTAAAGGGAATGTAACGTGGCTTAATACTGCGCCACATGGTGCCGGACGGATAATGTCGCGTGCTCAGGCTAAGAAGCAAATCTCTCTTGATGATTTTGAAGATACGATGTCCGGCATATTTTCAACTTCTGTGTGCATGGGTACTATTGATGAATCCCCCATGGCATACAAGCCTGCCCGAGAGATCCTTGAATTTATAAAACCCACGGTGGATATTGTTGCGATGGTCAGACCGAAACTCAATATAAAAGATAAGTGCGAATGAAAAAATTTATACAGATAACGGCAGGACGTGGTCCCGTGGAATGTGCCCGTGTCGTTGCCCTTGTTGCCGAGGAGTTGCTTAAGTCTCTTCCGTCATTAAGGTTAGTGGATTGTGAACCTCATAATCAAGCGGATGGCTGTTACATGTCGATGACGTTTTTTACAGATGTTCCTGTCTGTTCCGCAACAATAGAGGAATGGCAAGGCTCGGTGCTGTGGCG
This sequence comes from uncultured Porphyromonadaceae bacterium, assembly GCA_947297425.1. Lineage (GTDB taxonomy): Bacteria > Bacteroidota > Bacteroidia > Bacteroidales > Muribaculaceae > Lepagella. The sequence goes on along the minus strand of CAMYSW010000211.1, from coordinate 3,653 downwards.
TTCTACAAAGAATCCGTATCGCCCTTGCCATAGAAGGAGTAACTGGTTTGTCGGAATTAACTTTTTCGATGAGGTCGAACTGCCTGTAGTCTCAGATAAGGATATAACCTACGAAACATGCCGGTCCGGAGGCAAGGGCGGGCAGAATGTTAATAAAGTCGAAACCGCTGTCAGGGCTACGCATGTTCCCACCGGAATATCGGTCCGCTGTTCCGATGAGCGTTCCCAGTTGCAGAATAGGGTTCTTGCCCGTGAAAGGCTTATACTAAAACTTCGAAAAGGGAACGAGAAAAGATTGGCTGATTATCAAAATGATCGGTGGATCCGGCATGATTCCCTTGAAAGGGGTAATCCTGTAAAGAAATTTACAGGTCCTCTGTAATCAAATAGGTTAGAGATGCAAGATATTTAAATACTTTGTATCTTTTTTTGCAATAAATCGAGGAAGAAGGCAGCGTGCGCACCGTCCATTTGTGTGTGATGGAATTGAAACGATACGGTCAGATATGTTTTTAACCAGCTTTTGCGATATTTGCCCCATATCATGAAGGGATTGTTGAAAATTCCGCTATACATGCCTACGGCACCGTCAATATCGAATTTTGCCAATGCGGAAGTTCCTATCACCATGCTGTCTGTGATATCGTGATTCTCACATGATTCAGACACTTTTCGTGTTAGTTTCAGGTAATCGTTGTTGAATTTATCAAGGTCGTTTGAAAACGGTATGTCGCAGGAACTCACCTCTCCGTCTTTATTTGAGACTATGGTGTTGACAGCTATGCTGTCATATTGAATAAGCTTGTCGCCAACCGGAAGCATCCTGAACTCTTTGACCTTGTTTGCAGCCTTCCCTATGCACCAGCACATTAGCATGTTGAATTTGAGACCTTTCTTTCTGCTTAACCTTACGAGACGCGAGACATCAAGAGTCTTGAACATCGTTACCATCGGCATCGGTGCTTTCATCCACATGTTGAAAGCATAGGCGCGAGACGTTTCATTGGGATTTATTTCTTTCATATCCTATCAACGTATATCGCAGAAAAGTTAGTGTGTGCACTTGTGTGATTACCTCCTTAAAGGATTAATCATATAAAAGACCGATTGGCAGAGGCGGGTATAGCCGATGCTTGGTGTTGCGCTATGTGTGTCCTGTCCGGAACTTTGCCCTGTGCGCATTTGCTCGGTGCTTAGCCGTGCTCGTTGCGTGAATCCCGCCGGCTTGACGGGTGTAATGCCAAATATTCAGGGATGCATCGCCGCTTACCACCAGAACCTCTGCTAATCGGTGTTTATATCATTTATTTTTAAACAACTTCTAATTCTTCGATAAGGTCCGTGATCCAGCCTATGGATTGAATCTTGAGATCCAGTTCCCTGAGTTTTGAGGCACTCTTGTCATATAATTTACGGAACTCGCGAACATCAACCGTGCGGACATATTTTATTTCGTTGCGGTTGTAACGGTCCTCCCTTTCTGTAAGTTGATTCAGACCTTCCGACAGCGTACGCGCTTTCATGGCTTGCATATCTCGTTTGGCAAGAAGATACGTCAGGCTTTGACCATCGACCATCGTACGTGTATTCGTGAGGTTTATTCTGTATATGAGGTCCCTCAGTTCAGACAATGTGTCGTCAAGTTCCTGGATTACATCTTCGGGTGTTTCTGCCGGTGAATCTCCTTCCTGTATCTTCACACAATCCTTAAGGCGAGTTTTCAATTGTTGTATTTTCTCCGTCAGGCTGGCGCGACGACTTAATGCTTCTGCTAACTTCATAATTGATTCGATTGGTTACTTATATACATCTTTGCTCTTTTCTTAAGTATGACTTGCAAATTAGTTAATGCATATTTTTAGCGGATTTTCGAGGGATTTAATAGAGTTCAGAAAGGAGCAATGCGTGCATTGTGACTGATGGAACTCTCTTAAATTACCGGAAAGACGCAAAAATATGCATTGACTAATCAATACATTAAATAATTTCGATGTCATACTTAATACAACTAAGTTGGAATGTTGGTTTACAGGAGGATGTGAATTGTATTGTATGGATGGGGAATAATTTGTAATTTTGTGGAGTGAAAAAGTCGTCAACACGTCTTCTTGTATCATTGGTGATGCTCGTGTTTGTGAACTTCATGTTCTCGAACACTCTCTTCACACATGCTCACAAAGGTGCTGACGGTAGGACAGAAACACACTCTCACCCATATTTGCCATCTGCGGGGCATGGTCACAGTTCTAATTCCCTTGACCTTGTTTCCGCTTTCAATATGGCTGCATCCGCAGCCCAGGCATCGCAAGCTCCTGCGATGTCTGTCAGTGCGGCATCTTATTCATTAATAACCGAATATATTATACCTCTTGCCCTTGCCGGTCCTGTCAAGGTGCGTTTCCTGAGAGGTCCTCCATCTGCGGAATAATCTTGACTGCAAGCCGGCAGTCTGTTTTGTTTTAAATGTCGTTACTTTGGAGAGATTTTATCGTTTTCAAAGTGCATAAAATTATTCCTGCAACTTAAGTTATTCATGTTTAAGAAAATATATGTTGTGGCAATGGCTTCGGCTGTTGCCTTGTCGGCGTATGCCGATACTCTTGTCGTACCCTCCGGATTGACAGAAAATGAGATTGATTCCCTGATGGATGTGTTTATGCTTGATCAGGTGGTTGTCACCAGTTCCAAAAGTGAAGTCAAAAGGAGGGAGAGTCCTTCACTGGTGAACGTCATGACAGGCAAACTGCTTACTACTGTCGGCGCGTGTTCCCTTGCCGACGGACTTGATTTTCAGCCCGGTGTGAGAGTGGAGAACGATTGCCAGAATTGTGGGTTTACGCAAGTGCGTATTAACGGTCTTGACGGTCATTACTCACAGATACTTATGAACTCACGCCCTGTGTTCTCCGCCCTTACCGGTGTTTATGGGTTGGAACAGATTCCTGCTAATATGATAGACCGAATAGAAGTGATGCGCGGCGGAGGGTCTGCATTGTTCGGTTCCTCGGCCATCGGAGGAACGATAAATATTATCACTAAAGATCCTCATGAAAATTCCGCAAAGATCTCGCATACGCTGACATCGATAGGTCCTTCCGGGTCTCTTGATAATAACACTACGCTGAATGCGTCTGTCGTCACTAATAATGACAAGGCTGGAATCTTTATCTATGGTCAGAGCCGGTATCGCGACGGTTACGATCATAATGACGACGGGTTCACAGAGGTGGCGCAACTTAAGACGCAGACTCTCGGTGCGCGTACGTTTTTACGTACCTCCGAAGATTCTCGTCTTTCAATCGAATATCATAACACCCATGAATACCGAAGAGGCGGGGATCAACTTAACCAGCCAGCTCACTTGGCTATGATCGCCGAGCAGGTTGAGCACAACATACATGGGGCGGAAGTGACTTATGACATGTGGCCTCGCGACCGGCGTGACCATGTCTCCGTCTTTTCTGCAATGCAGGCAACGAAACGTAACAGTTATTACGGATCAGATATGGATCCCGATGCTTATGGGCGGACTTCAGACCTTGTCATCACGGCGGGGACACAGTGGACTCACCCTATTTCACATTTCCTTTTCATGCCTTCCGAACTGGTTGCCGGTCTTGAATACACCCACAATCGTTTGCATGACGTTACCG
>CAMYSW010000210.1:0-4859 GCA_947297425.1 uncultured Porphyromonadaceae bacterium | reverse complement strand
GTAAGTTGAAATATCAGCTATAAGATTATGACTGAAGAGAATTTAAACAGGCTTTAAGATAAGCAGAAAGATATTTCCGGGCGTACAGTATATTTTCTCGTTTAGTCAGAAGACTTACGCCTTCCGGTAACAGTTCTGATATAAGCCGCATCGCTGTTATTAAAGCCTGTAAGCGTATCATTACCAGGCGTATTATACGATGCATTATTTTCATATCCCTCAAATCCCATTGTAAAATAATTAATATCCAATGCTGACGATTTTCGAACATTAAATATCGTCGGTTCTCCTGTAGGAGCAGTGTTTTGTATATTCGGTGATTGGGGATCACCTAAATTGTAATTACAATTATCAAGCCACCTCTCACACCAATAAATGGCACCCGGACGTTTATATATATCATAAAGCAACGGAGTATACGTCCGTGCACCACTCATAACTTCATTACGGCTGGCATAACGCAATCCACCGTCCGGATCTTTAGTCCCTGGCGCCCACGCTCCATTATTGGCTTTTCTTCGTCCATGCCCAGTTTTGCCCACAGGCAAAAACAACTGTTTATGGTTTTGACGGTTGTAAACAACAACTCCACGCATCCCTTTATAGGATGCCACACCATCTTTCTCGCGATTATAGCCGGTGGCATCTTCAAACTTACGCTGCACTTCCGTTGCACCATCCGCATAAACCACCCCATAAGCTTTCTTTATTTTGTAATCCAAACTATCGCCTGTAATACCTGATACAGCATCGGGATAGGTTGAGATCAATGTATTGTAATCTTCAATGGCTGCAATATGCCGTTGGCTATCGGCTTTCTTGCTATCTATCTTCCAAAACTCTTGCGCTTTTGTTACAGCTACCTCACTCCATCCTTTGGAGGTTTTTCTGCCATCGCCATCCGGCATCATTACCTGATAACTACTGAGAGCTGTCCCTATTGCACCATCATTCTCCTCAAGAATGGCAATATACGACCCACGTCTGAACAGCGAACCGCCTTCGATAGGCGATTGGGTCAATACCGGCTCGTCTCCATTCTTAAAATGGTGCACATTAAACGATGACCACTTTATTCCATCATCATTTATATCTACATCACCGTATCCGTTACGACAAAATATATCATGCTCGCATGTGTAATTATGATAGCGTACCTTTACAATCGCAAAGCCTTCGCTACCGTTAAAGTTTATCTGAAAATCAATCGGATGCTCCGATTCACCTTCAATGCGCGTCATATAATGCTGTGGCTTATTATTAGCACCGCTACCATCTGGCGTCGTACTCAACGTTATTATATTATCACCGCCCTTAACAACCTCTGCGCTCCATTTGCCCACCGATTTAAAAGATTCGTAATCTACCGTCTGTTCATTACTTTGCTCCGGAAGACGCATCAAAGTGACATGAAACGGTTCGGTACTGCCTGCCTTTCTCCATACCCCTTTCGGATTTTCAATGCGCCGGACCTGAACAACATCGAGATACACATGTTTCCATTTATACCCGTCACTCCCTTTCATATGAGCGGAAAAGCGCACTTTCATTTTTCGCGGATGCGCGAAATAAGGATTATTTCCAGTGAAACCGGTCTTTGTCACCAGTTCTTTTGCACGGGTGTATAGAGGAAATACAAGCACATATTCTGAGCCGACATGATTCACCGTATAGACACCATCCTTCGAGATAGAAGGATCACCTTTCGGATTGTTAAGGTCATAAATTCTCCACCCTTTATCATTTTCATTCCAATACGTCTTGTTATGGTCTGTTGACTCTGGAACCAAATGAGAAGCCGCGTTTCCGTATCCCGGAGGTGTAATCTTGATTACATTTGTCTGCCGCAACGACAAAAACGAATTCCATGGACCATCATTGGTAGTCGTACCCGGAGCAACAACCCCCGAAGGTATAGTCGGAAAATCTTCCGATCCGTCTCCCCAAGGTTGCCAATATATCTTGTCTTTCTCCGTTTCTTCCGCTGCTATACCCACTTTCGCACCTTCCGGAAATTCGGACAATTCCGCTTTCTCATTACCTACAATCGTAGCATATATATGCGGATCATCCGGGTCTATTTCGCCTACAATACGCAGATGTGCCATCATCTTCTTATTATAGAGGTAAGATATGTATTGCGGAGACACGATATACAATCCCGGTTCGGTCACATAATCAATGTGCCAATCATAATCGTTGGCATACCCTTTCAACTTCAGTGTAAGTTTATAATGGGTGTTGCGCTTGGCGTTATAATCCTTGTCCGTGTCCTGACCGAGCATAAAACGATAGGTAATCGGTCCCGACGACAGAGACGCACCATCGCGCGCCACACACTGATAGTATCCTTTCACCTCGATATATGTGCCAAACGGTTTATTATCTTTCCAACCCGACTTATCGTCATTTTCTTTCCAGTCAGGATAATCGATTTTCACACCGTCTTGCGACTGTTTCTTCGATTTTCCCTCTCCCTGCATATTTTCATAGAAAAACAACGAATGCTTTGAACGGTGGTTATGCACTGTATCGAGAACACTCTCCTCATTGCCATCCATATATTTATGCGCATTATTACATACATGGATGAAATTGTCCGGTGTTATAATGTGCCCGTCACTTTCAACGGGAGGCTGAATGGTCACCGTTTTTCCAAGCATCAACACTTTCTCACGATCTTCTTTCTTCTTTCCGTCCAATCCTTTACCCGGTTCGTTGTCCATACCGAGGGTACACTTACGCGGTATGTCTTTCAGTGTAATGGTTTCGATAAACACATTCACATCATCGTAAAGTTCGGAACCGTCAAAAGCCACCGTAATTTTGGACGCAAGCCGGAGCAACCAGCAATGTATTGTCTTGGTTTTTGCCGAAACAAGTATCTCCTGTTTTTTACTATAGTAAGCATTGCGGTCGGGCTCAAGTGAGAAAACCCCGAACATCTGATTGTTTAGGGCGGCATCCCCGTCTTTCCATTCCAACTCTATCGACTTCAACTGTTCGGGCGTGGAATAGTCCCGGCCGTCAAGATCGCCCATATTCGCCACACCGTAAATAAGATATTTGCCCGAATGAAGTTTCAAGTCAAATTCCAGTTTGCCGGAAGAGGCATCCTGATTATTTTCCTTTTTTTCTTCATCGATGCGGTTATCATCCCTTTCATACTTCACGTTGCTCACATCAGTGTGCGTTGTGCCGCACCCGTACACCGGATAGAGCCCCTGCAATTCCCACTCTGTATTGCCATTATTATTATCCTTTGGCTTATAGACCACCATGCAGAAAGAATTTATATCCTGTATGCTCTCTCCGTTGTCACCTCCCTCAACGGCACGGGTTTGAAGCTGCACCGAGGTTTCACGGTCGAAAGCAATAGTCACATGCATATTGGCTGTGCCTTCCACATATTCCTCCCAAGCAGTATCCCACTCATCTTCGCATGCCGCAAACAACAGCGCAACAAGCGGCAACAGCATGAATCCGGTTATATTATCGAGTCTCATATCTATATCGTTACAAAAGGATTGTCAATCGGTTTTTTATCTTTGTCATAATACTGTTTTCCCGTTTCATCATAATAATAAAGAAGAACGCCCTCTTTATCTCTGATTAAAAGCCAGCCGGTATCAGGATCAGGATTGGAATACGGATTAGGTATCGGGACATTATTCCGGTTGTAATACTGATTATTCTTTACATCAAAATAGTACAGTATATTTCCATCTTTGTCTTTGACTATAATAAATCCCCGCTCATCGGTATTGTCATACGGATTGCGTATCTTGTTGTAGTTTTCATCGTAATACGTTCCCGTTTCCGCATCGTAATAATAAAGAAACTTCCCGGTATCCTCGTCACGTATGATAGACCAGCCTTTCACCGGATCTTTGCCCCAAAACGGATTGAGTATCGGCTGACGGTTCTCATTATAATATTGTCCAGTCTCACTGTCATACCAATAAGTGACATTCACGTCCTCATCGTACACCGGCACCCAATTCGGATTGCGCAACAGACCGAAATCGGGTGTAAGCAGAACCTCGTCATACGGCACCATCTGTACCGTAACACATAACGGACTGGCGGCAAGCGAGAACTTATACCAATAATTGCGCAGAATATCGAACGGGTCATTCTGTTTCTTGCCTGCCGGAGGATTTATGTAATACTTGAAATCGATTTTGTACTGATTGTCATCTTCCTGAAACTTCACCACTAACTGCGTTCGCACTGCGCCACTGGAAAGGTTGTCATATTCGGGCACATACGCCAAATATCGCGTATCGCTCATTTTGGTGAGTGGCAGCCCTTCGCTTACTACGGCACCGGCAACTACATAGGGTGTATTGACATAATCTTTGTCGTAATTGCCATGTACATAATCATTCTGTGAAACGGCTCCTGTCGGTGCACAATAACCTTGGGTGTGATAACGGGAAAGTTTGACCCATTCAATGACCTGACCGGAAGCACGGGTCAGCTCCAGTTCTACCTTGGCAACTGCACGAAGCAGATGTATAGTACCGATACGCGCCAAGTTGAGCGCATCGAAATTAAGTGTCATCGCGTTGGTAACGCCGTAGAGAGGAATCGGATGCAAAGGAGAAGGGAAATTTCCGGATACATACTCATAGACACCCCTCTTGCAAACGTCAGCAATGGTCGTCTTTCCTTTGACTAACTCGAGGTTTTCATAATTGTCATTTCCCCAGTTGGCAAGTGTCACGATTTTAACGGATTTACCCACAATATCATCCACCAAATCCTTATCTATACCTCCAAGCACGTAATAGCGTTTGGAGGAAGCAAGTGTGGCAGTGGGTACCACCGACTCCACCCTCACCCGACCTATATAC
>CAMYSW010000209.1:0-4895 GCA_947297425.1 uncultured Porphyromonadaceae bacterium | reverse complement strand
GGCAGTGATAACTGAATCTTTGAAAGAGTTGAAGACTGTTGCTGATAATTCCCCGATGTCGGTAGCTCTTTCATTGTTTCGAGACTCAAAGCTCGATGAGCTGGTAAATGTCTATTCAAAGGCGCCGTCTTCTGAAAGGGATGCGGCTTATGACATTTTGCAACCTATTTATCCGACGGAATCAGAACGACTGGACAAGATTAAGAAGGGGGAGGATTAGAATTATGCTAAGGAAGCTAACAATAAGGAATTATGCACTGATCGACAGCCTTGAGCTTGAGTTCGGTCCGGGTCTTACCATAATCACAGGCGAGACCGGTGCCGGGAAATCGATTATGCTTGGCGCCCTTTCCCTAATTATGGGAGCGCGTGCCGATTCGAAGGTCATATCTGAAGGTGGCGCCAAATCGGTAGTTGAAGCCGTTTTTGATAATCCGTCAGAAGATGTGGAACAGTTGTTTCGGGAGTATGATCTGGACTGGAACGCTTCGGAGATACTTATCCGGAGGGAGATAGCTGCCAATGGCAGATCAAGGGTATTTATTAATGATATCCCCGCAACGTTGAATGCACTCGTCGCAATATCCGGAAGATTGATAGACATTCATTCCCAACATGAAAATGCCAGACTTACCACTTCCTCTGCACAACTTGAAATCGTTGATGCCGTATCTGACAATGCTGATTTAAGAAAAAGATATGCCGTGTCGTTTCATAAGTTCGTGGATATACGCAACCGGGTGAAGAGACTGAGGGAAGAACTTGACAAGGCTAAAGAAAACAGGGAGTATCTTCAGTTTCAATATGACGGATTGAAGGCTCTGAACCCTAAAAGGGGAGAACTTGAAGAAATTGAGCGTCGTTTTGAGCTTTTGAGCGATGCTGACGAGATACGCGGCAGGTTGCAGTTTTTCAGGAGTCTGCTCGGTGAGAATGACCGGGGAGCTATAGATCTCCTGCGAACAGCCAAGGTCGAGGCGGATAAAGTGGATTATTCATTGGTGGGGATTTCTCCCGAGGAAAATACACTTTCCATTCCTGTCCGCATTGATAATGTTATTGTTGAACTTCAGGATATATACGAAACCATCGATGATGCAGCTTCCGCTGTAGAATCTGATCCTGCCGCATTGGAGAAGATCTCCCGCCGGATGAATGATTACTACGAAGCTGTGAAGCATTATAGGGTAAAGACAGCCGATGAACTTGTCGACATGATGGAGAGGATAGGCAGTCAGCTTGAAGCGCTTGAGAGTGGAGGTGAAGAATTGCCTGCGCTCGAGCGTGAGGGGAAGAAAATCGCCGCTGAGGTCAAGGAGCTTGGGAGAAAGTTGACTGAGACGCGAAAGGCGGGTGCCGAGTATTTTTCTAAAATATTGACGGAAACAGCAAGGCCATTGGGCTTGACAAACCTTGATTTCAGGGTGAATGTAGAAGTTGGCAAGGTCGGTCCCACCGGTCAGGACAGAATAGAATTTATGTGTGCCTTCAATAAGAACCAGAGTTTGGGTTATCTTGCCAAGATGGCATCCGGAGGAGAGATGTCCCGGTTGATGCTTACCATAAAAGGTTTGCTTGCCGGGCGTATGAACCTGCCCACTGTTATATTCGATGAGGTTGATACCGGCGTTTCCGGTGAGATTGCCGATAAGATGGGGGACATGATGGTTGAAATGAGCAGTGAGATGCAAGTGATGGCAATAACCCATCTTCCGCAGGTGGCGGCAAAGGGTGATCATCATTTCAAGGTATATAAGAAAGATGAGGAAACCAGGACTTTGACTCATGTTATATCTCTCGATAAAAAGTCGCGTGTGCGTGAACTTGCCGCCATGATGTCGGGAAGCGAAGTCGGGGAGGCGGCTCTGGACAACGCGAGGGCGTTGCTTGGGGAGAGGGGAAATGGTTGATAATTAATGGTTAATAATTAATAATTAGGGGTAGAAGGGGAATTTTTTAGAAAATGGAAAAAAGTGATTATATATTTGGAATAAGGGCTGTGATTGAGGCTATCGAGGCAGGGCGCAGTATTGATAAGGTTTTGGTTAGGCGTGATCTCAGCGGAGACCTTTCGCGCGAACTGTTTGGAAAGATAAAGGATTATGGTATTGTGATGCAGCGTGTGCCTCAGGAAAAGCTCAATCGCGTTACCATGAAGAATCATCAGGGGGTCATAGCATTGCTCTCTCCTGTTGAATATCAGAAGCTTGAAAATCTTGTGCCCCTATTCTATGAAGAAGGGCGCAATCCATTGATTGTTGTGCTTGACGGACTTACAGATACACGCAATTTCGGGGCTATAGGCAGGACTGCAGCATGTGCCGGAGTCGATGCCATAGTCATACCCGAACGCAATAGTGTCACGGTCACTCCGGATGCTGTCAAGACATCTGCCGGCGGATTGTTTCATGTTCCTGTATGCCGGGAGAAAGATACACTCTCAGCTGTTCGGTTCCTTAAGGATAACGGTTACCATATTGTCGGTGCGACAGAAAAGGGCGCTTCGAATTATTCGAAAGCGGATTATACTGTGCCTGTGGCAATCGTGATGGGGAGTGAAGACACCGGTATATCGGACAGCGTGATCCGTGCGTGTGATGAATTGGCTGCTATCCCTATTATAGGCAAGATAGAATCCCTTAATGTCTCAGTGGCTGCCGGAGTCATGATTTATGAGGCATTGCGACAGAGAACGGTCAGCTAATCCAAGATGACATATGCCTATTTAGGGTAGAAGTTTTGAAGTTTGGGGATAAAGTTGTAAATTTGTCTTGAAAATCCATATAACTTGTTTAAACGTAAGTAACTTTTATTATCAACTAAAGATATTCGGGTTGCTTATTTATGAGAAAAACTGGTTGTAATATTTACTTATTCATAAAGAGTTATGATAAATCGTGTATTAATTAGAATCAAGGTGATACAGATATTGTATTCATTCTTGCTTGTTGAAAAACAATTCTCCTTGGTCTCTCTTCCCGAGTCTCCTACAAAAGAGAAGCGTTTTGCTTATTCTTTGTATCTGGACACATTGGTGCTGATGCTTAAGGTTGCTGAATCGATTGGCCGACGCGGTGGTGACAAGCCATTGGAGGAGACACGGTTTATCAAACGGTTGAAAAGTGATGACACTATAAAGTCGCAACTTGCAAAATATCGCGTTGCCCCTTTCCCGTTTGAAGGTGTCGTAGAATCCATTGCTGAGAAGGTTAAAGAGTCTGCTGTCTATAAGAATTACCTTAAAGACAGGAAAGATAATAAGTTAGGAATGGACAGTACGATCTGGAACGATATATATAACCTTATTATTTTTCCGGACGTTGAGATTAATAAGATTATTAGTCGCAGAGAGAATTTTACACTAAGGGCTGTGGATAGAACCCGGGAATTTCTGAATGAGACTTTCTCTAATTTCATGGCTTCCCAGGATGGTGGTGCGGAAGCGATCTCCGCACTTCATTTAAGTCTTGACAAAGCCCGCGAATTATATTTCCGCCTGTTATGGCTGCCTGTGGAGCTTGCGGACATGCAGGAGCGTAAACTTGATGAGAGGCGCCATAAACTATTGGTTACTAAGGAAGATCTGAATCCTAACCTTAAGTTTGTAGAAAATTCGATGGTGCGTGCAATCCGGGAGTGCGAGCCAATAAGGAATTATATAGAGAAAGAGAAAATATCTTGGGAGCGCGAAGACCGCGTCATGATGGATAATCTTCTGCGTGCCATAGTAGAATCCGATATTTATCAGGAATACATGGCAAATCCGGTTGAGTCGCTAAAGGAGGATTGTGAATTATGGCGCAACATAATTCGCCGCATCGTTTTCAATAACCAGCATTTCCTTGAAACTCTCGAAGACAAGTCTGTATTCTGGAATGACGACATTGATACGATCGGTACATTCGTACTAAAAAGTTTCCGTAAGATAGAGGAAGGAGCCGGCAACGGAGCCGTGCTTGACAAATATAAGGATGAAGAAGATGCCCGTTTCGGCGATGAACTGGTAAAGAGCGTTCTTAAAAACAAGGATATATACCGAGGATATATTGATGAGGCTATCGACCGGACTCTTTGGGAGAGTGAACGACTCGCATTTATGGATGTTGTTGTTATAGAGACAGCACTTGCCGAGATGTTCAATTTCCCGAAAATACCGCTCAATGTAACGCTTAACGAGTATATAGAGATTGCGAAGGCGTATAGTTCGTCAAAGAGTGGTGGATTCGTGAACGGTATATTGGGAAAAATCATATCGCATCTCCAGAAAGAAGGTATTTTACTTAAGAAATAAACACAAAAATTAGTTAATAAATATGAATCTAAATTCAATTCTACTTGACGCAGCCGCCGGTTCGGCAGGCGGTGGCATGAGCGGCATCATCATGATTGTACTGATGATCGTGATCTTCTACTTCTTTATGATTCGCCCTCAGCAGAAAAAACAAAAAGATCTTAAGAAACAACGTGAAGCCATGCAGAATGGTGATAAAGTTGTTACCGCCGGTGGAATACATGGCAGGATCAAAGAGATCAGGGATACTACAATCCTTATTGAGGTTGCTCCAGGTATGAGCCTGAAAGTAGACCGCGGGTCCGTATATCCCCTTATCGAAGAGCAGCCCAAGGCAAATAAATAATAGTTCCTTGGCATGGGGGCTAAACTCGAAAAGGCAAAAGAGAAATGGCGCGGAATGAGAGCCTCAACGGGGTTTCATGATTTCGTGCTCTTTCTTGCTTTTGTTGTAGTGGCAGCTTTCTTTTGGCTGGTAATGTCGCTTAACGATAATGTCAGCAAGACATTCGATGTAGACCTCCGAATAGAGAATGTTCCCGATTCGGTAACATTCATCAACGACCCGCCGGCATCATTCCATTTCATGATAAGGGACAAAGGG
>CAMYSW010000208.1:0-4899 GCA_947297425.1 uncultured Porphyromonadaceae bacterium | reverse complement strand
GAGTAGAACCACAATCCTTTGCTGTCGCGGCCTGTCGGCTGATAGCCGAGGTGGTTAAGAAAATCCACCAACGGGATTTGTCTGATTTCGTCAATGTTCATAGACGCATCTTTCGTTTGGGCTTTGGCGGTTCAGTTTTCTCTTCGGCCTTCAACTGCTTTTTCTGTAAGGCGTTCATCTCACCGGCAATATATCGGTTTAGTTCCGACTTGTTGGCACAGCCGGTCATTTCATACGCAAGGTCATAGATTCCACCATTGGCACCAGACTTGGTATCACGCCATAAGTTCGTGCGGATATTGATAACCATCGTACCTTTGGCCGATGAATCGTAGGGGGAATTGTAGATTCTCAAATCGCCGTCAGCGGCTACCGGGTGTTCCTGACCCAATGCCTTCATAAAGTCAGTGAGCGGTATCTTGGCAATGTCGAGGTGTATTACCTGTGGATCAACAGCTCTTTTGGTGAGCATTTCCTTGGCAATCTCATTATTGTTCATCACCTTGACAATGTAGCCGTTAATGTCGTTCCGATGGTCGCCCCTTGCTGTAAGTTCCGCCAAATCATATAAATTCCCGGATTCATCAGTCCCGTGGTCATACCAATTATTCATTTTGGTGTCAACCACTAATAATGCCTCTGCATCATCACGGTACGGAGTATAATAAAGTTTCAAATATCCATAGCCGCCAACAGACTTTTCGCCAAGGGCATCCAAGAATGCCGTAATCGGCATTCCCGGAATATCTTTCTCAGTGTATCTCATAGTTTGTTAGTCCATCATAATTCTAATGCCCAGTCCGTAGGAGAAATGGCAGTGCCCCGTTGAATTACCGAAAATGAATCTCTCTTTGAGGTTGGCGGTGAGGGCGATTCTGTCTGAGAGATAGAAGTCAGCCTGAATGTTGACCGCTCCACCATAGATAAAGGCGTCCGAGTTGTGGAGTGTTGCACCGTCGGATAAAAGCGTCTTACCCCAGTTGACCGTCTCATATCCGGCAAGAGCTGAGATTCCTCCATAGAGGTGAAAGAACTGTGTATAGTTGCTGTAAAGGTGGAGATTATATTCTGCTTCGCCAGTAAATTCAGCTACGGGGATACGACCTTTCTCGCCGTAAGACTTATAGGTTTGGAGATACTCACCCCCGAAGACCCATTCGTGGGCATTGTTGCCTTTGAAAACGGAGTAATAGACACCGAAAGAATAGCCACAGTTGCGGGCTGAGCCGGTATAGAAACCGTCAACCATATTCGCCTTGACTTCTACCGACCTCATGCCGGGAAGTGTTCGCTGAGCCATTGCCTGCCCTGTGAAAAGGGCAAGCATGGCAGCGAAAATTATCATCGCTTTTCTCATTGGATTACTGGATTGAAAGTTCATCAATTACGTTGGCTCTTACGATGTCTTCATTATCGACTACAAAGGACTGATGGCGACCACCTTCTTTTTCGGCGACCTCGATAACGAGCTGCTTGTCGTCAGGGATTGTGAATTTCTCCAAGGCGAACACTGTGTGTTCCGTTGATTTACCGTGTACCACCGTCACATAGTTCTGTGCGCGGAGCGGTTCAAGAATCTGCTCCTGCATGGCGGTTCGTTTGATAACTTTCTTATCCACAATCTTGAACATCACATAGTCAATGTCAAAAGCTATGTTTGAGGTATTCTTCAGTTCTGTGTGGAAATAGAGCAAACCATTATTTGTGTAAATTGATTTGAGAAGGAACTGGACACCGAAACGCTTTGAGCCAATATGTTTGATTTCACGCTTGTTCTGCTTGTAGATACTTTTCATGATGAGCTTTACAAGCATCGGCGACTCCTGACCGAGTTTTTCCAGATAGATCTCCTGCGCATTGTTGGGACGGTTCACTGCTTCGCCATCATGGAGAAAATCGGTCATTTCGATACTGAGCAATAGCGGCTCTTTGGCGAATTTTACGTTAAATGTGTAATAGCTACCATCTTCAGTGATAACCGAAAGATTGGTTTCCTGCTTGAACGACTTGAAAGCTGATTTTACACGCAGCACATTCTTCGCACCATCGGCGAGTCCGGCAACAAGGTTCTCATTACCGAGATCCACGTAGGTTATCTCAGCCGGGAAGATGATATGCGTGGTCTTGTTGTAGCATACCTCCAGCGCATGAGGCGGAATCATTCGGTCGAAGCCGACTTTTCGGGTAAGTCCATCGAATTTGTCGCCGTCGGTATAGTTAGCAACGTACACATTCATGTCGTGTTCAGCGACCGTTTCAGTGTCAGAAGACACATTGTTATCGGTGTTTTTGACTGTTTTTGCGTTGACAGCGGTGGCTGCTCCGAAGAGCGCCACTGCCGCAACGAAGAGTTTTGTGATTGTTTTCATTCGTTGTGTTGGTGTGTTTTGTTGATTACTGCTCAACCTGTTTGAGCATCACTTTGTAGCCGGATTTCAGATGAACTTTCACCTGCCGGACTTTCTTGGTAAGATATTGACCTACGCCGTTGAGTAAGCCTCGCCCCACATCGGAGACAATCTGCGCTCCGGCATTGGTGGATATGTTGATTGAAGTGCCGACGGTGCTACCCATATTGGCACCGATTTCTTTCAGTGCGTCAGACTCCATAGAGTTGGGAATGTTGATACCTTCCTGACCGTCGGAGTCATATACCGCGAGATCAACCTCCATGATACAGCCCAATGCCTCAATACTTTCAACCGTAATTTCAAGGCGTTCACTTTGCAATCGTGCCGAGCCTACAATGGTTGTATTCTTTGGCAACAGAGAGTTCCCAATCCACATCGGTTCAAGAGTTCTCAGTTTCACACTCTGACCATCAATTACCGACTGGTCAGAGGCTATGCACGCTGAAATGGTATTCTTGAAATTCTGATGCTTGCCGCCGACAGCGGTGGAGAATGACCGTTCAGATGTTGCGGCACTGAGAGAGGAAACCACATTGCGGTTGACCTGATTCACGGGCATAACTTTACGCTCCTTCTCCGGCTCATCTACAATGACCGCTTGCTGACCGCCATTGCCGGTGCCGAGGTATTGCGCAGCCAACTGATAGGATTTTTCCATCAGTTCCACTTCATTGGGCTGCTGAGTCTGCTGTTGGGCGTAGGCATTCTGCATTTCCAGTTCATCAATCCTCGCTTGCAATTCCGCGACCTGTGCCGCTGACTGATCTTCGGGAATATAGAAATCTTCAAGTGACGCTTGGACTGACTGGTATGCCTGTGCGGACGATTCGATTGCTGTCGGCTCTTCTGAAATATTTGTCGGCATTGTGTCCGCCATTTCAGTGAATGTCTGGACTACACTGTCCTGTCGGTGTTTCTCATCTTCAAGTGCCTTAGCCTCCATTGCTTTTAGTTTGTTCCCCTCAATTTCAGCATTGTCACCATACGGCAATTCCATATTTGCGTTGCTTGTGTCGGTCTTGTCTGACGAGAATCCACTGCCGAAGATTAACCAAATGGCGACTATGAATGTCAGGAACATCGCGGGAAATACAATGGCATACTTTTTAAGTTTGGCTCTCTCAGCCTCATTTTTCGGCTGAAACCAGCCATTGACTTTCGTTTTCAGTTCTTCAAATGTCATCAAATGTTGGTAGTGACTGTTTTTCAGTTGAAGCTGGCAACTCCACTGCCTTTATATGCTTTATCTCATCAATGTGCTGACGGGCTTGTCCAAGTCCTATGTGGTAACAGGCATTGCCGAACAATAGGAATGCGATTAGGACAAACAATCCGAAGAATATACCCACGATTGTCAACCGTCGTTTCTGCGGTATATCATCACATCTGCTTCTGAGGAAATTTCTCAATTTCCCTTTTGGTGTTTGCCACACCTTATTATATAGGGTGTCGCGTACTTTTGATAAAACTCTCACTTATCGTTTGATTGTGGAAATGTCTTTATTTTCAAGGATGTTGAAACCCTCTATAATAAAGCCGTTGGGATTGTCGTCTGATCTTGACGAATTGGTCAGCTTGCAGGTTGTTATAAGACTGCGCTCAGTCACGTTGCTCTGACGAATGATTTTCTGCTTCGCATAAGTCACCGCCGTGTATGGATAGTTGGTGAAGTTGCATACAACGCTGTCCACCTGACATATCTGGTTGATGTTGCCGGAGATGATTCGGTTATAGTAACCTTTTTCAGAGAAGTCTGAGTAGTAATTGTACGCGCTGTTGTCAGAGAGAATCAATGCACGGTTGATATTGTGTTCGATAGCTGATTTGTCCGGAGAGAGTGTGAAAAACAATTCATGGAAACGTCTTACATGCTCCCGTGCCTCTGCCGGACGGTTCTGGCTCATATCCTGTGACAAGGCAAGCATCAAAGACTTGCCATTGTCAAGGACATAGATTTTTTCACGCTGCTTCTCGGCAAAGTTGAAAACCATAACCAGAGCCACCGAGACAACCACCGCACACATAGCCACAAATACAATTCCGAAAAGTCTTATCTGACGGAAAGATGACTCTATGTTTTTAAGTGATTTGAACTCCATTTAATCGGTGTTTGAATGTCATTTTAATAGTTTTCCGGCTCTGCCGGCCACGTTGCCTGCGACTGCACCGCCGACACTTCCGGCCATAGACCCTGCTTGCATCGCTGTATTGTTGACAGCTCTATTGTAGTTTCCGGCACCTCCGGCTTGGATAATCCAGCCCGCAACAGTGGGTATTGTAAAGTAGCCTATAATGCCGATAATCATAAAGATAACATACGCGGTATTTGTCCCGTCGAGGTCTGCATTGGGGTTATTAGTCAGTTCAGAAATGTCGTTTTGAAGCATCAAAACTTGTATCTTGGCAAGAATGGTACTGAACAAATCCGCCACAGGCAACCATAGATAAGTCTGGATATATCGCTGGATCCACATAGTCAGTGTTGACT
>CAMYSW010000207.1:0-4909 GCA_947297425.1 uncultured Porphyromonadaceae bacterium | reverse complement strand
GCCCTTGGCTGTCTGTAAAGGGAAAGGGCAACCGGTATTTAAATCAATCCTGTCTGCACCCACCTTTGCAAGTCCCTCCACAAGGGGACGCAATTCAGACATATCCCGGAATATCACCTGAGCCACGACATGATGGTTGGCATTAAGGTCTGACATGTAATCCTTAAGGTCATGCTTGCGGAAATCCCCCTTTTCGAGACGTATGAAAGGGGTGTAATAATCCTGAGACCCACCATATGTCTCTTTATGGAAATGCCTCCAGGCAGCATCAGTATGCCCCTGCACCGGAGCGACATCTATCTTGAAATCTTTCATATTCATATTTATCGGGAAGAGAGTAATACTTATTTTGAAGGTAGGAATGCGAAAACCACTGCAGCCACAAGGCAGAGATAAGAAGCAGCATGATTCCATTGGAACTTCTGCCCTTGAAAACATAACATTGCGATCACCGTAAACACGGTCAATGTTATCACCTCCTGAATAATCTTAAGCTGAAAAAGCGAGAAAGGTCCTCCGTTGTCCTTGAACCCGATTTTGTTTGCCGGAACCATGAAACAATATTCGAACAAGGCTATTCCCCAAGATAGAAGGATAACCGCAAACAAAGGCCAGTTTTTCGAAATGCCACTGTTGTTCAATTTCAAATGTCCATACCACGCAAATGTCATGAAGACATTTGATATAACAAGAAGCAGGATAGTAATTAAAGTCGTTTTCATCTGTAAGAGTCGAAAATATATGCAAATTTACGAATATTTCACTAATTTTGCATATGGAAGTGATTTAAACTTCATATTAGTTAGATAGAACGCGTGTTGACTTACTTAACTTAACATTTACAGACAAGGCAAAACGAGTTCACACTCCTCATAAATCCATGATTATGAACATCCAGAATATTATCAAAGACATTTTCTACGTAGGTGTAAACGATCGCGTTAAACATAAATTCGAAGCTTTGTGGCCGCTGCCATATGGAGTCAGCTATAATTCATACATTGTCTCCGGCTCTGAAAAATTGGCACTCATAGACACGGTATGCATCGAGGAAGTGCGCGAGTATTTCAATAATATCAACGCCATTGCCGGCAACCGCAAGATAGACTATCTGATAATCAACCACATGGAACCGGACCATTCCGCGGCAATTCCAGAAATTGTCCGCGCCTATCCGGAGATCAAGATTGTAGGCAATTGCAAAACAATCGAAATGATCAAAGGTTTCTATCATATTGTAGATCCGGAACGTTATCTTGAAATCAAGGATGGCGACACCCTTGATCTTGGTGGGCATTCATTAAAGTTTTATCTGACCCCGATGGTGCATTGGCCGGAAACCATGATGACATACGTGGAAGACTTGGAAGTGCTCTTCTCCGGAGATGCCTTCGGCACATTCGGCGCCCTCAATGGCGCGGTGCTCGACAGGGATATGGAAACTGACGTATTCATCAAGGAGATGTATCGTTACTATTCCAATATCGTCGGCAAATACGGGCGGTTTGTTGAAAAAGCGATCGCAAAACTCTCCGGCTTGAAATTTTCATATATATGCCCCACCCACGGACCGGTATGGAATGAAAAAATTTCTGAAATCGTTGAACTTGTTTCCAACCTTGCCGCTTATAAGAGTGAACCCGGAGTTGTGATCGTATATGGTTCAATGTATGGCAACACGGCGGAAGTGGCAGAAATGATAGCACGCGAGCTATCAGCATTGGGTGTAAAACGCATCATAATCCACAACGCTTCACACTCCGAAATGAGCGACATGATAACAGATGCTTTCCGTTATGAGACGCTGATCGTTGGTTCCGCCACATATTCCATGCGCTTATTCCCACCGGTGGAAACATTCATGAACGCAATGGAAACCAGGGAAATCAAGAACAAGGTGTTCGCAACATTCAGCAATTTCACATGGGCGGCAGGAGCTGTCACCGGAAAACTGAAAGAATATGCCGAACGAATGAAATTACCTATATCTGCCGCAATGCTTGTGAAACAGTCATCAGGCACGACCACTCCTGATGAAGTGCGTGAATTTGCACGGCAGGTAGTCAATGCAATGGAAGCAAAAGAGAAATAAATAACAATGGAAAAAGAGGAACTGGAAATAGAATCACACCCTTGGCCTCCCTTCATTCCGGAAGGAGCAAAGGTATTGATCATGGGAACTTTTCCGCCACAGGAAAAGCGGTGGAGCATGGATTTCTATTATCCCAACCGCACAAATGATTTCTGGAAAATATGCGGACTAATATTCCTCGGGGATAAGGATGCCTTATTAAACAGCGATCATAAGACATATAACGTCGAGAAAATCCGCTCGCTTATGACAGAAAAGCACATCGCGCTCAACGACACGGTGAGGAAAGCACGCAGGCTTAAAGGGAATGCCAGCGATAAATTCCTTGACGTTGTAGAGCCCGTGCCACTTTTCGACCTGCTTGCCGAGATGCCCCACTGCCACGCGGTTGCAACCACCGGCGAAAATGCAGCGGGAATAGTAGCTGAAATCACCGGCACACCCCTTCCTAAAATGGGAGAAATGCTTACAGGCTTGATTCCCTCCCGATTCACCGATGGAGAAGAGGAAAACCTCGAGATATGGCGAATGCCATCCACAAGCCGCGCCTATCCCCTGCAACTTGAACGCAAAGCGGAGTATTACGCCCGTCTCTTCCGTCATCTCGGAATCCTGTAAATACCCTTAATACTACATACTTAAGTAAAAAGATTAAAAATACATAAATGTTAGACATGATACCCTTGGCAATATTTGATGCCAGCGAATTTTTCCAATGGTTTGTAGACCATGCAAGTTATCTTTTCGTATTTGTTTTCATGACCATCGAGAGCAGCTTCATACCCTTCCCTTCGGAAGTGATAGTTCCCCCTGCTGCATATCTGGCATGCACCAACACCGGAGCCGGAAGCGACATGAACGTATTTCTTGTGGTGGTGTTTGCAACCCTCGGGGCTCTTGCCGGCGCTTTCATCAATTATTATCTCGCGTTATGGATCGGGCGTCCGGTAGTGTACCGCTTCGCAGACAGCCGGCTCGGTCATGCCTGCCTGATTGACAGGGCAAAAGTAGACAAAGCTGAAAAATACTTCGACAAACATGGTGCCGTATCGACATTTGTAGGGCGGCTGATCCCGGCAATACGCCAGCTCATATCCATTCCGGCAGGCATCTCCCGCATGAACATAGCCCAATTCGCCCTTTTCACATCATTAGGAGCACTGGTATGGAACGTTATCCTTGCATCCCTCGGATACTGGCTGTCGCTCCACGTATCTCCCGACATGCTTTTCGACAAAGTCGAAGAATACAACCGCTACCTGACATGGGCAGGATACGGACTGTTCGTGCTCTGCATTATCTACATCCTCTACAACGCCTTTAAAAAGAAGAAATAAAACAGTTATGCAAGCTGTGATATAAAGCTGCGCGACATAAATACGCGACATAAATAAATGCATCGGATGCGGCTTACTGCCTGCATCCGATGCATTTATTTATCGGTTCTTTAATCAGTAAGAAGGATTTCACTTGCCCTCTTCGATGCCAGTGCTTGTTCAACCCTTATATTAAGAATCCACATGCTCCATTATGTGACATGCATATCTTGCCATATTGATGCTCTTCGGGTTAATATTTGCTAAACTTCTTTACGTAAGCGAATTAAATCTCCTAATTTTAGATCCCAACTATCCGGGGAAAACTCCTCAAGTCCACACCCTGGATAAAAAGTTAATTCCCCGAAGCGGATATCGCAGTTGATAGCATAAAAGTCAATGCGCAGAAAGGGATGTCCCGCCGAGAGCGTGGCTGCAAACTTTAGCATCTTACCAAGGGCATCTGGACTGTCTATAGGATGGGCTGAATCGGAGGGGTAACCATATTCAATGTCGAGCAATTGCCAATCAGTGTCATAGATATTGCGTTTATGACCAGTGATGGCGAATCGGTCGAAATCCACTTGTATGAACCTCGGCTTGCCATGAAAGCAGAATATCTTGTAGTCTTTCAGTTCATAACCGCTCTCGTCGGTCATATATTGTTCCGCCAAGATTCGGTGCTTAACATTCTTATATGGCCATTCGCGCCCCACTTTATAGAAATCTCTCTTAAGTGTTTTGTCAAGGGCAGATCGAACATTATTTATATCAAGCCTCGACTTATCTGTGCATATACACAGACCTCCGCTATCATGATTGCATTTAAGGACAAATCTATCTGGCAATGTGTCAAAATCAATATCCTCTGCCCTATTCCACACTCCGAGGGTAGGAATGATATACTCCTCGCCTATCCGCTCGGACACCCACTTTTTTGCCTCGATCTTATCAACCATCTTAGTATATTCATCCTTACGATCATTGAGCTTAAGCCATTGTAGCTTCTCGTTAAAAGTTCGAGGATTTTTAAGATCAAGGCGCTTCCCAAAGCGATGAAAATACAGGAGACGAAGGTATAAACTATCCGGCATAAGACTACCAAGTCGTAAAAGCGGACTTGTAATAATCTTATATGGCCGTTTTATCAGATTGCTAAATCTTGTCATCTGTAAAATAGTAATCTTTAAACCAGGCGACAGTGCTATCTATGCCGTCTTGCAAATCTGTAGAAG
Organism: uncultured Porphyromonadaceae bacterium; assembly: GCA_947297425.1. GTDB lineage: Bacteria > Bacteroidota > Bacteroidia > Bacteroidales > Muribaculaceae > Lepagella. Next base: position 266 of record CAMYSW010000207.1, on the reverse strand, counting down.
GTTTGAAGCCAGTAGCTTCTGCAAGTGCAGAAGAATTGGCATATGTCTGATATACATCGCCCGACTGCATAGGCAAGAAATCTTTTCGAGCTTCCCGCCCAATGGAGGTTTCGATACATTGAATGTAGTCCATTAAGCGCGTTGGCTGCTGGTTTCCGAAGTTTTAAATTCCTCTCTCTTATACACATCACCCAGCCCACCAGACCGTACTAGATCTAGAATGCCGTCTACTGCTTGAAAAAAAAAAGCGGGGGGGGCGGGGGGGG
>CAMYSW010000206.1:0-4955 GCA_947297425.1 uncultured Porphyromonadaceae bacterium | reverse complement strand
GTAGAAGCAACGTTGCTTAAAGTCAACGCGCTTAAATCTCCAATTGAAGTCAGTAAATCGGCCATCTACACTCCATCACAGGAAAAGGTTGCAGAGATTATCCGTCAGGACAGTAAACCAGCTGAAACAATATCGGAAGAAGTTCGCAAATATCTTATTGAGCATGGGCTACCATTGCCTGATGTAGATAAATCAGTTAACGACCGTACATATCATTATCTGCCTTACCATCTTGACAGCACCCTGGAGGATGATTATCTTAACAGCATAATCGGCTATCTAAAATCAAAAGAGAGCGTTGAGTTCTACTTTAATGGAGATGACACGCTCACTGACTTCTGTATTAGATGCTACACAAAGCGTGGCAAAGTTTGGAAATTAGATGGGAATTATTATCCGGATTTCCTCATGCTTACACGCAATTCCGATAATACCATTAATAAAGTAATCATCATCGAAACCAAGGGCGAAGGATTTGCCGGTAAGTTTGTCCCACGTAAACAATTCATGGAAGAGTCGTTTATCAAACTTAACAATGATAAAATCGGCTATCCACGATTTGATTTCCTTTACATTGAGGACACGCTTACAAAAGAGGAGCGACTCCAGAAGACTATTAACAAAATCAACACATTTCTGCTAAACGAATAAAGCCATGGCTATAAAATACGTTCCATATTTTCCCACAACGGTATCGGGGCAAGCAGTACTCGATAACTTAGTTCGTACCCAACGCATACTTCGATATCGAGAGAGCGATAAAGTGACCGAGCGTATTCTCCGTGGTATGCCGCTTTATGAAGTCACCGAGACCGAACGTGTCGGGGAGGATGCATCTGATAACATGATAATCCATGGCGAATGTGTTTCTGCTTGTGCCTATCTCAAGGAGAAAGGAATAAAAGTTGATCTGGTCTACATCGACCCTCCGTTTGCGAGTGGAGCCGACTATGCCAAGAAAGTTTATATCCGTCGTAATCCACTCGTTGCAAAAGCGATGCAGCAGGCTGAGCAAGAGCTGGAAGATGACGAACTGAAAGCCTTTGAAGAGAAAATGTATGGTGACATCTGGGATAAGGAGAAATACCTTAACTGGATGTACGAAAATCTTATGGCCATTCGCTCAGTAATGAGCGAGAATGCTTCCATATATGTGCATCTTGATTGGCATATAGTTCATTATGTGAAGATCTTAATGGACGAAATCTTCGGTGAAGACAACTTCTGCAATGATATTACATGGAAAAGACAAACCTCTAGTGGCTACAAAGGCAAGTCTTCAATGGGAAAGAATCATGACAATATTCTTTACTATTCTCTTGGAGATGATAGGGTTTACAATACTGAGTATTTACCGTACACTGAAGAATACATAAACCAACGCTTTTCACATGTAGAGATTCAAGATGGGAAAGAACGTAGATTTAAAGATGCTTTTTTAGGTAGTGCAACTTCATCTGCAACAATAGAAGAGCTAAAAAAAGACAATAAGATATATTATACCTCTACTGGAGCAATGAGGTTGAAGGTATATCTAGATGATGCCCCGGGAATTCCATTAGATGACATATGGTCTGATATTAATGCCGTAAATTCACAAGCTGAAGAAAGAACAGAATATGCGACCCAAAAGCCTGAGGCATTGCTTGAGCGTGTAATTAAGGCAAGTAGCAATAAGGGTATGGTTGTTGCTGATTTCTTTGGCGGAAGTGGTGTAACCGCTGCTGTAGCAAATAAACTAGGCAGAAAGTTTATTCATACTGATGTCAATATAAACAGCATCCAAACAGCCCGTGACCGACTCAAAACTAATGGCGCAAGTTTCGCTGTCAAAAAGGTTCAGGATGGAGTAACACTTTACCGCAATCCGGTTCAGACAAAAGATGCGATTACGCGCATTATCCCCGGACTGAGAATTGACCCGACCATTGGCTCAATGTGGATAGGTAGCATCATGGACACGACATACGGCTCATCACCCGTTTATGTACCTGATTTAATGGACTCCTCTTCAAGAGTGCTCGATGTTGTCACACTTAACCGCATAATCAATGACGCAATGCCTCAGTTGCCACCAACTGTCAAGCGCGTCATAGTCTATTACATTGACATAATTGACCGACAGGAACTCGATGACTTTATCAAAGACAACAACGACACCGTAATTGAGATAGAACTCCGTGACCTTAAAGAATTGCTCGACATCGCAATTCTTCAGGATGATGTTGAGTACACTGTGAGTGAAGACCCATCCAAAATGGTTGATATTTTCACTGTTGCCATAACTCGTTTTTACAGTGATCGTGTCAGCCACAAAATCAATGAGTTTAATCAAAAAGCGATGGCGAACTCTAAAAAGAAGTTCGTGCCCATTGAGCTTAGTCTTGAAGGACTTGAAGCAATTGAGATGGTTTCACTCGACTGCACTACAGCCGAGGAAAACGCTCCGTGGCACGACGATTCAGAAATAAAGATTGAGAAAGACAGCACCGTCACTATCAACGACCGCAAAACTTCCGACTTCTGGAACGGCACTATCCATGCCGACACCAAGCCCCTCCGCATGAAAATCCGCAACATCTGCGGCGATGAAACAATAAAACTCCTTAATTTATAAAATATACCTATTGTATGGCAAATAGAAATGACTTTAAGCTTTTGCACGCAAAATGCATCCAGATATACGAGAATGTCTTAGCGACTCTAAAAATCAACAAAGATTCTCTCTGCAATCTCACGGATACAGAGAAAGCCCGATACGGATTCTATTACCTTATTCTACAAACTCTTACCGATGGTAATGAAATTGAAGAATTTACAGATATGATCTGTGATACAGAGTTTAATTCCCGTCTTTTTGACAATCGAGAGTCAGATGAAGGAATCGATGCAGCATATTTTGATAATGAACATAATCAAATTGTGCTCTTTAGCTTTAAATATAGGGAAAAATTCTCAGTAGACAAAGAACAAAATATAAATGAGTTAATCTCAGCCTCAAAATTCTTTAACGCTATCAATACAGGAAACACACAGCATCTTAAAGGAAAGATTAAAACAGTGGCTGATGATATTAATACAAGATTAGACAGCAACCAAATATGGACAATTATTATTTATTATGCAACCAATGAGAATATAACTCTTACTTCAGATCATCCTAATGTCAAATCCTTTGCAGAAGAATATGATATAGAATTTAAAGGATTTGGTCTTAATGAGATCGTTGAAGCTACTTCTATAAGACCTCGAAACATTGATGCTTCTTTTTGTGTAAAAAAAGGTGCTGCCTTAACATACGAAGAAGATGAAATGTCATCGAACAAATCCTATATAGTAAAGATGTCATTGCCTGAATTGATACGAATTACGTGCAATGATCCGATTTTAAGGAATGATGCGAATAAAGAAGGGGATGAATCACTGATTAAAGCGCATGTAGATCTCAACGTACTATTTGATAATGTACGTGGGTTTATCTTGCGGTCAAAATTTAATGATAACATAGTAAAAAGTCTTTATGATGAACCTCAACGATTTTTCTACTATAATAATGGCATAACTATTATAGCCAATGATATAAAGAGTACAGAGTCGAGAATTGGAGGGAAGTGGAATTTTATTGTTTCTGATTTTCAAGTGGTCAATGGAGGTCAAACATTACGGTCTATACATAAGTTTAATCAGAGCGATGAAAATAATATGATCAACAAATTAACTAAAGCCCATATTTTAGTTAGATTCTTAAGAATTAGCGATAATAATCTCCGTAATAAAATCGGAGAATTCACAAATAGTCAAAATGCAATAAGCCTTAGCGATTTGCGATCGTTAAGATCTGAGCAAATTCAACTTGAGCAATTTTTAGATGCTCATGGAATTCAATATTTTAGAAAAAAAGGAGATTTTAAGGCCTCTAAATCATATAAATATTCTATAGGAAAAGAGCGATTGGGGCAACTGTTACTTTCCACTATGTTTGGCCGACCTGAAATAGCGACTAACAAAAAGAGAGAAATTTTCGATTCTCTGTATGATGAACTGTTTATTTCCAATGATAAGTTATTATCTGAAGAGACTCTGAATTTAATCTTTAACTTTCAGGACATTGAAAGTTCTTATAGAAAATCTGAGTTTAGTGGTTCTATACAGAAAAATATGTACATTGCTTATCTAAAATATAAATTAGGGGATAATACAATTACCTCTATCATCTCCAAATTTGAAACTTTCCTAAAAAGATATATAAAGGAAAATCCTAAAGACCAATCTGCATCCCGTTTCCTCATAACAACAGGATTTAAGGAATCCCTTGATAAAGAATTCAAGATAAATTAGTGGTAATTAATTTTTGACAGATGGACATCGAACAGAAATACTCAGTAAACCACTACCTCGTATCGGCGCTGCTTAATTATGTTGATAATAAGGAGATTGCCATACCGGAGATTCAGAGACCTTTTGTGTGGGACGGTGCAAAAGTACGAGACCTCATAGACAGCCTTTATCAAGGCTATCCAATAGGATATATCGTTACTTGGCAGAATCCGGATGTAAAGTTAAAAGATGGAACAACATCAACTGGCAAGAAAATTCTTATTGACGGTCAGCAACGCATGACAGCACTAACCGCGGCTATATTGGATAACTATTCAGCGAATGGATGATATAGGCACCAAATCTTGAGAATATTGAATTAAGATCTTATTTTTCAGCAATTTAATAGCTGATTTATTTGCAAGCATCAAATAACTCAGCTATCTTTGTATCTCTGAAACAACAGATTAGCGACATATCATCCATTCTAGCCGGAATGTCAGAACAACTCAAGTCCATGCAGGGCACTATTGATTCCCAGCATGTCGAGATATGTTCGCTAAATCGTAATGTTGATAGACTTCTTAAGGAAAACCGTGAGTTACGCAAGCGTCTGGAGAAGTATGAACAGCCGCCGA
>CAMYSW010000205.1:0-4967 GCA_947297425.1 uncultured Porphyromonadaceae bacterium | reverse complement strand
ATCATGTTATAGAGGTATGTCAGCATCTGTTGGATTTTATCTGTACCCTCGCAAAACTGACCGAGGGGAAGAAGATCAGCCGCCCGCAACGAGTAAGGATTCATTTTCTGCTGTTCGTTGATGTGCTTTGCAACCTGATTGGTGTTGGTGCCGGTTCTTTCGATGAGCTTGATAGCGGACTTGATCAAAGCAATCATACGGGGATTGTCTCGGTCAGCCATCGGCTGCTCTTCATATTTGAGTGTGGCACAACGTACAAACGCACTCAGATTACCGTCGGTGTATCGGTCGGCTCTTGACTGCATTTCTGCGTGGGTCTGCGAATCGACACGTATTTTTATAGTAATGGATTTTTTATCGGACATAGAGATTAACTTTTTAAGATATTATGGTTTGATAAATTGGTGGATTGAATATCTAATACAATGAAGGCTGTGTGACTTGATGACTTGGTATAATGATTGCTTGATAATTTGATGAACTGATACCTTGATGATATAATATCTTAGTGACTCGATTGTCTGATTATCCAATGCTCCATTACCCGATGACTTATTGTCCAATGGCTCATTATCATATTATCCAATGTGACGATGACCGATAAACCGAAGTATCACGGTTCATGATAAATGTGTTGCTTGATAATATATCAACCGCAGACTTTCAGTTCTTCATCATTCATTTTTCAGTCTATCATCGTTCACGGGCAATGTATCATTAGACAAAAGACTGCGAGTTTCGAGCGGGATTGACCCTCACCTCGGGGGAGGCGGGATAGCCGTTGTGGACACAATCGGCATATCTTGCAAAGCAAGGTTTATACTCCAAATCAGGCGTGAGCAACCGGGGTATCTCAGTCAGTTCGACCTCGGTCGAAAATGTCATAATGTCAAAAGTTCATAGTGTCAGCGCATGGGTCATATTTTGCGATAGCAACCGTGGGACTTTTTCTTCACGAATCCTCGGCCTCCGTCTCTTAGGAATCTCTTGACCGAAGATTCCGAGATTCCGAGTTGCAGGGCTTCCCGGACAGCTTCTGCCGTGGTGAACGAATCCCTGAGGTTTCCGAGTAACTCGGTGAACCGGTTGTCAAGGATACCGGTTTCAATCTCCGGTGCAATCCGGCTCTCCATGTTTCTGAAATATTCGGTGAGCCTGATGGCGAGTTCGGCAGTTCCCGGTTCAATTTTATCCATGCCCGATTCTCCACAGATGCAGTGCATAATCTGTATGACCAGACAGAAGCGGACCAGATAAGTTTCCAGTTTGCCGCACAACGCCCTGACAGCATCTGAATCCGTTTCAGCATAAGCCTTGTTATTGACCTCGTCTTTCCATTGAATTACGCGGAGCTTTGCCTCTTGGGAAAACAGTAGCTCTATTGAGGTTGCTTTTCCCTCTTGGTCTGTTGAAGGAGTGACGGTTATTACCCTTCGGATAATTCGTTCCCATTCTTCAAGAACGCCGTCCGGCATGGCGGTGTCGTTCCACGACAGCATCTCGTCAATTTCGGGATAGACTTTCAGGAATCGGGATGAAAAGCCATTCATCATTCGCTTGCCGCCGAACTGTTCGCCCAGACGACCGGGCTGTGTAGTGCCAATAATAGAACAATAGGGATTGGCTAGGAAGATATGCTCGTTGTTTGACTTTCGGCTGTACTTGAAAGGCGTACCGCTGAACAGACTGAGAAAGTAGCCCTCGTCCGAACCGTTGTAGCGGTTGAAATTGGAAAGAAGGCTGTCTATCTCATCCTTGTAAATCAGCACTCCGCGCGGATTGTCGCGCAACGCCCCGATAAGAGCCTCTACAGTGGAGTCAACCACTACATGGCATTTTCGCTGAGGCATCTTCATTTCTTCAGGTAGAGAATGTTTCTCACGCTGCTTTGCCGACATGCGTTCCCATCGGCGGTAGGTTTCCATCTCCTTGCAGTAGATCATGTCATACTCTCCGTCGAGTTTGAGAAGAGGTGCGACCGCCTGTTGCAATGGAGGTGTCTTGCCACAGCTCGGCGAGCCGACAAGCACCATGTAGATTATCGGTCGGCTTACCCATCCTGTCATGAAGCGGACTGACCAAGTGTTGCCCATAGCAGCCGCGAATACTGTAAGGAATGAAGCCGAAGTGAAATCGACATTATAGTTCTCATACTCCTCAAGAGCCTCTATTATGTCGCGGATTGCTTTCGGAAATATCTCCAAAGGGAAAGAAGGAGTTTCGGCAGTTTTACCGGAATCGCTGGTAAAGGCAATGCTATCCTCCTCGATCAATCCACATCCGGCTTCCAACGGAAAGCGTGGATGGTTGTAATAGCCATTCGCTTTCATGATGCTCAGATATTGATGTTACGTTGTCCGAGGGCTTTGCGTACCTCATATTCCGGGTACATAATCTTGTTGCCGGTCTTGACAGGTTTGAGGATACCTTTATTTGCCCAGTGCCAGAGTGTGGCATCGCATACGCCAAAGAGTTCCTTTACCTCGGCTTTGGTGAGCATACGTTCTTTCTTGGCTGCCTCGACCATCGAGCCGAGTTCATCCTTTGCGCGGCGGATCAAGTCCTCCGAAAATGCTTTGAGGTCTTCGGCGTTCATCTCTACCTTGACATGGGCCCGACCCTCATTGAGCATATCTAATAAATCTTGCATTTTTATTTTGATTGCCGACATTGTTCGACGCTTCTACTGGCGGCATAAGACAGAAACGCCACCGCTCCGAAATGGAACGATGGCGCAAAAGTATAGCGGAATTTCCTGAAATAAGAAGAATTAGCTGTTCGTTCAGTTCGCGAACTACAGAACGAATCAAACGAATTGAAAAGAGGCTATTTCAGTCTACTCCATCTGGGTCAATTCGTAAAACATCGGTCTTTATAGAGTCAATAGCGAAGCGATGTTCTGGCTCGTCTTTGATAAATCGCTTACGATTGGGAGATAAATCTTGTAGCGTGTTTACGCTCTTCTGCACCTGACGCTCGCCGACGATTTTGCATTCAGGGAATGTGGCGGATAATATCTCGACAAATCGTTTGACAGGTGTTGACGGATCCAGCTCGCCAGACTCGACAAGTGCGACATATAAGTGCGCTATGTCAACGCCACGGATATGTGTTTCTATCCATTTGCCAATGCGCTTAACAATCTCACTGCCGTGAGATGCCAAAAGGGAAAGAAGGTCATGAGATAATTCTGCGTTCTCTGTAATTTTAGCAGTCGGTTTAGACTCATCAATACCCTCCAACGCCCAATCAGCCAAATTGCCGTTATCTACACTCATGCGATAATCAAGAAACTCCTTCAAATCCTTGCGCGAGCGTCGTTTATCCTCTACCTCCCTTGCAAGAAATGTCTTCATGAACTTTGCAAGCTGCCACTGGTACTGTTTGTTGTCAATCGACTCTGCCGCTTCCTCAATATTATCTATCATCATTTCAGAAGAGCGTCCATATTTGAGCCATGCGGCAAATGGCAACCGGTATTTAGCCCATTCGCTCCCTTCTGCCTGTTCGCCAAATATCTTCTCAGCAAAATCCGACTCTTGAAGAATCTTCAAAAGCTCATCCAAGTCCAGATTATCAAGGTCAATCATATTCTCCAATCGCTTCTGAAACTCCGGCGACGAAAGAAATGCTGCTGCACCCAACAAAAACACCTCCAGCGAGTCCGCTTCGCCCATCGCCGCAGCAAACTCGCCATATTCCTGCGGATGCTCCTCCATCCACATCTTCAAATCAATCTTTCCATCCTGACTGCCTAAGTTATCTTGCTGATTTTTCATAGTGAAATTTCTAATTCATAAAGTAATAACGCGCAAAGGTCAAAAAAAGATAATAGTACTTTGAACAAAAACAGCGACAGCGTATAAGCCGCACCAAGCAACGCTGTATCCTCGCTCCAGCCTCCTGCCATACAACTCACAATTGCCAAGATGAGAAGCACAAGCCATGCTATCCAAAATTGTTTATCGGTCAGTTTCATATTTGTTCAATGAGTTTTCGGGATAAATTTCATTATCATAATGTTTGACACCGTGAACACAATCAATGCACCGATAACGGCACAAAAACTTGCAACAGCCATAGTTTCTAAATCACCGGACTTATTATGGAACCATAGGAAACCTTGATATTGATTAGCCCATATAGTCGAAAACATCAGATTAGAGCAGCCAATAAATAAAGAAACAATGTCGTTGGAATACCTAAATATCGCATATCCCAATATCAGTTGGAATATTGGCAAAGCCATACAAACGTAGGCTCCCCAGCTATAGAATGCTGCACAATACAGAATTTGAATATACGTAGCGCCACAAACGATGAAGATTGGAATTATAGCCTTATAATTGCCTTGGTTGCCTTTTATCAACAATGCCAAACTTACAAGAATGGCTAAAAATAACGCGATTACCAACGATATTTTCATACTGATTTCATCAGCATTAGCTTTGGGAACTACGTATAACATTATTATTGCTTCTATAAGAAGCAATCCGACCATATATTAGGTTATTTTGCCACCGCTTCATATTACTTTCTATAAAACTGTAAATTTATAAAAATCTGAATCAAATAAACTAATAAGAAAACCAAAACTACATCAAAAATGGCTATGACGTAAATCTCACCTGCTCCACTAAATAGATACAGTGAAATAAAATATGGTATAAAGTTTATGGGATTCTCTGTATGGAACATCACATACAATAAGAAAGGGTAAAGAAAGAGAGTCAACGAAGAATATATCTTATAAGCAATAGGACGAGTTCTGATAGCTTTATAGTAAAATATCAGTATCATTATCGCAAAAATAATACGTCCATAGAGATAAGAAATATGAAGAACATTATGAGATATATCATCAATACCCGCATCCGGCAGTATCGGGGATAGAAATAGCATCAATAAAAATATATTGCTGTCCGGTAAAAAACGACAAAATCATATATTCTCTACAAATATAATAA
>CAMYSW010000204.1:0-5016 GCA_947297425.1 uncultured Porphyromonadaceae bacterium | reverse complement strand
CATGGCACGACGCCTTCAATCATGGACTATGCACGCAATAATTTCGTTGCCCAGCCGGGCGATATGGAGCGTGGCGTGCGCCTGACTCCTCCCCCCGTAGGCGTATATGACATATATGCCATCAATTGGGGTTATCGCCTGATTCCGGGTGCCGACACTCCTGAAAAGGAGAAGGCTACGCTCGACCGCTGGATAGCAGAGAAAGCCGGTGACCCGATGTATGAGTTCGGAGCGCAGCAGTTCCTCGGGCTTGTTGACCCGACAGACCAGACTGAAGATCTCGGTAACGACCATATCAAAGCCGGAGACTTGGCGATATCTAATCTCAAGATAATCATGAATAATCTTGAAGACTGGGCGGGAGAGCCGGGAGAGGATTTTGAACTTCTTTCGGATAAATATAAGGCTATGTGCTCGCAATATCTCCGTCATGTGGGTCATGTGTATCCATATATCGGAGGTGTAGAGTTCAAGGAGATACGTCAGGGCGCAAAGGATAATGGTGCCCAGCGCAATTTCATTCCGAAAGCGAAGCAACGCGAAGCTATGAAATGGCTGCTGAATCAGGCGCGCACAAGCGACTGGATGGTTCCAGCCAAGCTGATTGCAAAATTCGAGGAGCCTTATCAGTTCCGCGACAAGATGCAGCGCAATGTGGTTGCCTGCCTGTTTATCTCTACCAACCTGCAACGCATAAAAGAGGGTGGCGAACTTGATCCAAAAGTGAATTATACGCTTCCCGAATATATTGCCGAAGCTTATGACGGAGTTTTCGAGGCAACAAAGAAAGGTAAGGCTCTCAATGCTACCGAGCGTAACATGCAGCAAGCTGCAATCGACGTGATGACCACATATTCGGGTCTCAAGCCTAAGGAAGCAAAGTCTTCCCGCTCCTTTGCAGAAGAGGGTGCAATGACGGTAGTGGATGAATTTGCCGAGTTTATGGCTCTTTCCACCCTTCCGGAATTTCCATGCGGATTTTCGGCTTGTCAGGCGCATGAAGACGGGGATCACTCTTTCTTCCGTCTCCTTCTCAACCAGACACCGCTTCCCACAACGGAATTGCGTCCGATGATGACCTCTCTCCTACGCAAGACGCAGAACCTTTACAAGACACGTCGTGCGTCTACTGCCGACGCTGCCACCCGTGACTTCTACGACTATCAGATCCTTGCGATAGAGCGTACGCTCAACGGCAAGTAATATATTAATAGAACTAATCAGATATAAATGAGATCCATCCTGTCAATATTTTTTCTCTGCCTCGCGGCTATGGCGGCTTTCGCACAGTCCGCGCCGGTCTCCGGCATCGTGGTGGATGAGAAGGGAGAACCCCTGATCGGAGTCACTGTCAAGGTGAGTGGGACCACAATCGGAACCTCTACCGACATTGACGGTAAGTTTACAATAAATATGCCCGGTAAAAAGGGAGTGCTGATATTTTCTTATGTCGGATATCGTCCGAAGAATATAGATGTCGCTTCGGGGCAAAAAATCGAGACCGTTAAGTTAGAGCCTACTACGGGAGATCTTGACGAGCTCGTGGTTATCGGTTACGGCACAGCCAAGAAGAGTTCGTTGACCTCTTCCGTAGAGGTGGTGTCGGGTGAAGAACTGACCAAGATTCCGGCTATGAACGTAGACGAGTCTCTTGCCGGTCAGATTCCCGGACTCGGTGTCATGTCGAATAACGGTGACCCGTCGTCTAATGCAGAGGCTTCAATATCTATTCGCGGTAACAACGGAAGCCCGTTGCTCGTGATAGACGGCGTGCCTCGTCTCGGCACCAATACCGGCGACGGGGAGATGCGTCTCTCCGACTTGAACCCGGATGATATCGAAAGCATATCTATCCTTAAGGATGCTGCCGCTTCGGCTGTTTACGGAGCGCGTGCGGCAAATGGCGTTATCCTCGTGCAGACAAAGCGCGGCAAGGATGGCGGCAGGGCGCGTGTAAATTTCCGCGGACAGTTCAACTTCCAGGAGGCTACGTATCTTCCCAAGTTCCTTGACGGCTACCAGTTTGCGGAACTTTATAACCGTGTGGTAGAGGAGTCGGGAAGCGATGTCTATACTAAATATGATCTTGACGCGATCCGTTCCAATCCAAACCTGTATGGAAACGAGAACCTGCTTAACTATCTCGACAAGTGGGGACACTCGCAGCGCTACACCCTTTCGGTTTCGGGTGGTGTTAAGTCTGTGCGCTATTTTGTGTCGGCAGGTTATACGAATACGAAAGGTCTGTATTCTAACGTGAGCAGGGACAGGTTCAACTATTCGGCAAAGGTTGACGCAGACCTCTTCAAGGGTCTTTCAATGTCGGTTGACCTTACCGGAAATGTGTCTTCCAACAAAAATTCATCATACACTACGATTGATGCGGCTTATAGTTTCTCTCCGTTGCAGGTGCTCCGCTTCACTGACGGCAATCTTGCCAGCATCGAAGGTTCCAACCCCCTTATCAACGTGGAAGGTCTCGGCGGTTACAACAAGGTGAAATCGGATTACCATACCATCAATGCCCAGTTACGCTATAAGATTCCGGGTGTTGACGGTCTGCAGGTCTACCTTAAGGGGACTCTTGACCTCAACCACCAGAACTCTTCGGAATATCGTAAGCCGGTTACGCTCTATCTATATGACGAAGCTACCGGAACGACTTCCATCGATTCCAAAACCGTGTATCCCAACGCGAAAATCTCGCTTAAGGACAGGTGGCAGACAATCAACAACAAGCTTGTGGAGTTGGGCGTGAACTATAACCACACGTTTGCGGAGAAGCATGATGTCTCCGGGCTGCTTGTTGCGAATTATCAGGATTACAACAATAAGTATATCAACGGCACAAATCCTAATCTTCCGGGTCAATACCCGGAGATCATCGGATCTACTTCCACCGGACAGCTTGTCGGATCGGAATATTATAGCCAGAGGGCTTCGCTTGTCGGTCGTGCCACATATGGTTACGCATCGCGTTATTTCGCGGAGTTTAGTTTCCGTGTTGACGGTTCCACGCGTTTTGCGCCTGCACATCGATGGGGTTTCTTCCCGACGCTTTCTGCATCGTGGGTCATATCAAATGAGAAATTTTTCGAAAGTATCTCCGGCGACATGATGTCGTTCGCCAAATTGCGCGGTTCTGTAGGTATCCTCGGTGATGACGGCGGTGTGGGAGATTACAGCTATCTTAAGCAATATATGTTCAGTCCGAACGGAGGTTATCCAATAGGTGGCAATTTCGCTCCCGGTATCATGATTTCCACCGGTACGATACCCAACGAGAATCTTCAGTGGGGTAAATCTAAAGACTGGAACGTGGGTCTTGACCTCGGTTTCTGGAATAACCGTGTTAACGCTACCGTTGAATATTATCAACGTTACCGCACTAACCTTGTGACAAGCGCACCGTCATATCTGTTCCCGCCGTCAGTAGGTAATGACGGCTCTGTGCCGAACATAAATATCGGTAAGATACGTTTCCAGGGTTGGGATTTCTCTGTCAAGCACCTGAACACTGTGGGTGATTTCAAATATAGCGTGGGCGTGAATCTCTCGGTATCCAACAATAAGGTGCTCGATTATGGAGACGAGTCTGCGGAGCTGCCCAATTTGCGTCGTGCCGGTAAACCATATCTCGTATGGTCGCTTTATGAGGCTGCCGGACTTTTCCAGAGCTATGAAGAGATAGCCAACTGGCCCGTTGATCAGGATGGCATGGGCAATGCCACTCTCGCTCCCGGTGACATCAAGTATGTTGATCAGGATGGAGATAAAGTGCTGACGTCAAACGACCGTGTGTATGTGAAAAATTCTTCGCGTCCAGACCTGAATTATGGTATCAGCCTTTCGGCATCATGGAAGGGTATATATATGTCGGCACAGTTCCAAGGTGTTGCAGGATATAACCAGAAGATCACTGAACTGTATACGCTTGAAAGCCGTTCGCTCCAGCGCTTCCAGGATTATCATATGACCAATACCTGGACTCCTGAAAATCCGGGAGCGGAATATCCCAGACTGAAATTTGCTTCGTCAAGCGATAACAACCGCAAAGAGAGCACATTCTGGGTTAAGGAATGCGACTTCCTGCGTCTAAAGGCTCTGACCATAGGTTATCGTTTCCCCTCGAAATGGTTGAAGAGGGCAAAGATATCTTCGCTTGATGTTGCACTCCAAGGCGGTAACCTCTTCACGATTTCTTCGCTCCATAATATGGATCCGGAGTCGTTGCGTGGCTATCCACTCTCCCGCACGTATGGCGTGACACTTAACTTCGGTTTGTAGTATTGGCGTAACATACACCTAATCTACACAGTTATTATAATTTTTATAATCCCTATCTCTTTAAGATAAGATGAAAATCAAAAATATATTTCTCTCTTTAGGTCTTGGACTTGCGGGTGTTGCCGGATTCACATCTTGCGACAGCTTGTTCCGTGACTTCCCTCATGACAAGCTTCCTGCCGAAGTGATCTGGGAAGACCCCCTGCTGCTTGACGAATATGTATTGCCATGGTACCGTAATATGGATCGCGGTTTCTATACATATGTGACCACCATAATGAAAGGTCTCGGTGCGGAATATGAACCATGGTACGGAGATCAGCTTACAGTGGGTAAGCGTGACTGGTATAATGGTGATTACGGCAACATCCTCAAGAGCATGGCGCAGGATATAACTACCCGTGGCAAGACAGAATGGCTGAGATATTACACTCAGGTCAATTCTATAAATATTCTCTTAGAGAATCAGGATAAGCTTACGCCTTCCGTTAAAGACAGGGTTCTTGGCGAAGCGCATTTCTTCCGTGCATATTATTATTATCTGATGCTCCGTTCTTTCGGAGGCACCATGATAATAACCCGCCCCTATGACCCATTGGTGGATGATATTAAATTCCCGCGTGCCACATACGAGGAGATGGTGGAGTTCATAACCAAAGAGGCGGAGGAGGCATCCAATCTTTTATCTGTGTCCAACTCGGCGTCGGATGTTGGTCGCCCGACAAAAGG
>CAMYSW010000203.1:0-5025 GCA_947297425.1 uncultured Porphyromonadaceae bacterium | reverse complement strand
CGGTTATATAGACCGTCCTACTACCCAGACCGATATGGTCTTTGTCGGACTCGGTATATTCATAGGAACCATCATCGGTGCCATTACCATACATCTTGGAGGTATTCCTGTAAGTCTCTCAACGAGTGGAGGTGCCTTGATCGCAGGACTTGTGTTCGGCTGGTTGCGTTCCAAGCATCCCACGTTCGGGCGCATTCCAAGCTCATCTTTGTGGATTCTCAATAATTTGGGATTGAATATGTTTATTGCTGTTATCGGCATCGAGTCGGGACCGACATTCGTTCAGGGTATCCAGCAGGTTGGATGGATGCTGTTTGTTGCAGGTATAATAGCCACTACGGTCCCGCTGTTGCTCGGCATCTGGATCGGGGATAAATGGTTTAAGTTTCCTGCGGCAATTAACCTCGGCTGTAATGCTGGAGCCCGTGTCACCACGGCTTCGCTTGGTGCCATTCAGGATGCCATAGGCTCCACGATGCCGGCAATGGGTTACACTGTAACTTATGCGATCGGAAATACGCTGTTAATATTGATGGCTGTAATAATGGGAATAATAATGTGATTACCACTTATTTAGTAAAATTTAAATATATGAAAACAAAAGAAGAGATTCGAGAATATGAGAAGGCGCTTGAAAGTATGAGTCCGTTTGAAATCAAGGATACTTTGATCAAGATGGCTCAGAAAGAATCAAAGATTTCGGCAAAGACTTATCTGAATGCAGGTCGTGGCAACCCGAATTGGATCGCCACGGCACCGCGTGAAGCTTTTTTCCTCCTTGGTCAATGGGCACTTGAGACGTGTCGCAATGAGATGTATTGTAAGCCCGGCGTTGCAGGTATGCCCCCTCAGGACGGAATAGGAGATAGCCTTAAATTATACCTTAAGGACAACTCCGCACGTCATGGCGCCCACTTGCTCATGAAAGCTCTTGACTATGCGGAGAAGACTCTCGGCATATCTGCCGATGAACTTGCTTATGAATGGGCTGACGGCATTATCGGAGACCATTATCCAACGCCCGTAAGGATGCTTGTAAATTCTGAAAAAATAGTGAAGGCATACCTCGCTCAAGAAATGGGCGATAAAGATCCGGGACTGGGTAAGGAGTATGATCTCTTTGCTACCGAAGGAGGAACTGCGGCAATGTGCTATATATTCAATTCGCTGCAAGTTAATCATCTGTTGAACAAAGGGGATTCGGTTGCATTGATGACGCCGATTTTTACACCTTATATAGAGATGCCACAACTTGACAGGTATAGCTTTGATGTCATAAACATTTATGCCGACTCTGTTGATAAGGACGGCTATCATACATGGCAGTATCCTCAAGCGGAATTGGATAAACTGCGCGATCCGAAGATAAAACTGGTTTTCCTTGTAAATCCTTCAAATCCTCCGAGTTATCGTCTTAGCCAGGATTGTCTGGATTATCTTGTTGATGTTGTTAAGAAAGACAATCCGGATCTGATGATAGTCACAGATGATGTCTATGGCACGTTTGCCGAAAATTTCAAGAGCCTTATGTATATACTTCCGCATAACACACTGTGCGTCTATTCTTTCTCCAAATATTTCGGGGCGACAGGGTGGCGTCTTGCCGTAGTTGCCGCAGCTAAAGATAACATATTCGACCGCCTTATTTTATCTCAGCCCCAGGAAAATCAGGATGACCTTAAAAAGAGGTATGGATCGTTGTCACTTTGTCCCGAGAAAATTGCATTTATTGACAGGATGGTTGCCGACAGCCGGGATGTTGCCCTTAACCACACCGCAGGATTGTCAACGCCCCAACAGATACAGATGTCGCTGTTTGCTTTAATGTGCCTTCTTGATTCTGCCGGGATATATAAATCCAAGATGCAGACCATTATCAAGGATCGTCTTGAAGCGCTGTGGAAAGCCACCGGCTTCAAGCTTATTGAAGACCCGTTGAGGGCGGGATATTATAGCGAGATAGACATAATGCTGTGGGGACATAAGATATATGGCGATGATTTCTGCAGATGGTTGCAGGAGAATTATGAGCCCCTCGATGTTGTGATGCGTCTTGCTTCATGCACCTCGGTGGTGTTGCTCAACGGTAGCGGATTCAACGGTCCGAGCTGGTCAGTCCGCGCTTCGCTTGCCAACCTCGATGAAAGTTCATATTTGAAAATCGGTTCGGCACTGCGTTCTATATTCGATGGCTATTACCAAGAATATAAAGAAAGCAAAGCTTGAAATGCTGTAAAACATTGTTTTACGTAAGTTAATACTCATTGTTTTATTTGAAATCTCCATCATTTCTGAAAGTTCTTTAAATTTTTAGAAATGTATGGAGATTTATTCTTTGAAACGTTTTATAATTAGAAAACTTTACGTATATTTGTGAATTGATCGGTGCCTTGCGTTTCCTAATGGAATGAGGGTTGATCATAGGAGATAGGAATTACCTTAAATAAAAAACCATAAAAGCATTTTAAAATGGAAATCACATCTGAGAAAGGTTTTCGCGAGGAGTCTGACCTTCTTGGCGCTCGCGAAGTTCCCGAGTCGGTTCTCTACGGAGTCCAGACTCTGAGAGGTATAGAGAATTTTGAAATCAGCAAGTTCCGTCTGATGGATTATCCTTTGTTTATCAAAGGACTCGCTATTACGAAATGGGGTGCAGTTGTCGCCAATCACGAATTAGGTCTCATAAGTGATGAGCAATATGATGCGATTGTTCAGGTATGCAAGGAATTGATCGACGGCAAGCATCATGAGCAGTTCCCGGTTGATATGATTCAGGGCGGTGCCGGAACAACCACCAACATGAATATCAACGAGGTTATCGCCAACCGTGCTCTTGAGATCTTAGGGCATAAGAGGGGTGAATACCAATATTGTTCGCCAAATGACATCGTGAATTGTGCGCAATCCACCAACGATGCTTATCCTACGGCAATCCATATCGGTATGTATTTCACTCACCTCAAATTTGTGGAGCATTACAAAGTGCTCATCGCATCTCTGAGGAAGAAGAGCGAGGAGTTCAAGCATATAGTTAAGATTGGTCGTACGCAGTGGGAAGATGCCGTTCCTATGACCTTGGGACAGACATTCAGCGGATTCGCATCTATTCTTGAAGACGAAATCCAGCATCTTGATGAAGCTGCTGCAGATTTCCTTACTGTAAATATGGGAGCGACGGCTATCGGTACCGGCATCACTGCCGAACCGGGTTATGCTGAAAAATGTGTTGCCGCCCTTTCGAAAATAACAGGTTGGGATATAAAACTTGCAGGGGATCTTGTAGGTGCAACTTCCGATACATCTTGTCTTGTAGGTTATGCAGCAGCGCTTAAGCGTGTGGCTGTAAAGGTCAACAAGATCTGTAATGACTTGCGTATTCTTGCCAGCGGTCCGCGTTGCGGTTTCGGTGAAATCAATCTTCCTCCGATGCAACCGGGTTCTTCGATCATGCCGGGTAAGGTTAATCCCGTGATTCCGGAGGTTATGAACCAGATCTGCTATAAGGTTATGGGTAACGAGGTTTGCGTAACTATGGCGGGAGATGCGGCACAAATGGAGTTGAACGCTATGGAACCTGTCATGGCTCAGTGTGATTTTGAATCTGTAGACCTTATGATCAATGGTTTCGAGACATTGCGTATCCGTTGTATCGAAGGCATTACGGCTAATGAGGAACATTGCCGCACTCAGACGCGCAACAGTATCAGCATCGTTACGGCATTGAATCCTGTTATTGGGTATAAAAATTCAACCAAGATAGCCAAAGAGGCTTTGGCGACAGGCAAGAGTGTTTACGATCTCGTGCTTGAACACGACATCCTCAGCAAAGAGGATCTTGATACGATTCTCGCTCCCGAGAACATGATCAAGCCAGTGAAGCTTGACATCAAGCCCAAGCGCCAGCTCTAATCCAACCACTAACTGAAAGCACAGGCGAGAAACCATCCGGTTTCCCGCCTGTCTTTTTATTATAAAGGGGTATTTGATACAATACAGGATTAAAATCTATTGCTGTCCGATAAAACTCAGATCACGCAATAATGTATATCACGCCATGCTGTGTAAGCTGTTGAAACTTCTCATAGTCGATACATACGCGGTACATCGCCATTATGTCACACTTGCTGAGTGTTGACGGCTTGAGCATAAAGGAATCGTTTGTTGCTGCTGATGTGAACTTTATATCCGACGGCACACCTTCGTTGGCATGGATGACGGTATGCACTTTGATTCCGTCTTTCTTTTTCCCTGTCTTTGGATGGCGGCAGACACACTTGAAAAGCAGGTTCGAGAACAAGGTGATGGTCGTGGAGTCAATAATCTGAAGACGTTTCATCCATTTCGGGGTCTTGCCACTGCGGCTGTCCGAGGAAAGAGTATGTCGGTAAGAGGCATATAAATCACGGTATACGGCCTCAAATCAACCAGATGAATCCAGCAGTTGAAGCGTTTGGTGTACCTCTCACCTCCGTTATCACGGCTATAAGCGAGAATTTTTGACTTGTCAAGCAATTTTATAACCTGACCATAGAGTGGCTGTCCGCTAAAATGACTATTTTTGCGCATCGGTTGTTTTTGATTTTTTGCGAAACCAAAGTAACCGAAAAGGGTAGACTCCTGCAAATGGAATCTACGAAAACAGAGCTAAATAGAAATGTCGCGCACCGTTGAAAGAGGTTTAGGCAGTACGATTATATTGAATATGAAAGAGACTAAGGAGTGTATGAGTATTAAAACTTTCGTCCATGATTTTATGCCCCATTATTTTAAACGTCCTCGGAATTTAGGTTTATACAGCTTGAGTGTTTACTATGATGGAACGAAGTGAATGACCAAAGACAATAAAACAATAAGAAGAAGTACTTCAAGAAATACGGCACTGGATCTTTTCAACCATTTTCTTAATACAATATGGTTTAGAATAGTGTATGTGACAATGTTTAAGAGTATACTCGGCCACAGCAGCAGGAAAAAGAACAAATGATCGAAATCATTATTGAACAAACTTACAGCTGTCTCTTATAC
>CAMYSW010000202.1:0-5057 GCA_947297425.1 uncultured Porphyromonadaceae bacterium | reverse complement strand
GAGATAGGGGAAACCATTCGCGAGCATTGTGAGCTCTTCGTTGAGCTTTTCTTCTGATATCCCTTTCTCTTTCAGCGTTTCTATATCAATACTTTCTAAATTCATATTATATGGTATTTTAAATTTTTTACGGTTTATTAAGTGCAAAATTAACATTATTTTCCCGATTAACCCTGACGTGCCTATAAATTTAATACAAGAGGTTATGGTGCACCTTAAATTTATACAAAGAAATAACGGATAAAGTTTAAACAGTTCCTGAGCAGCTCTTGAATATTGCTCTTTGTTTTGAAAAATTAATAATATGCTATTTAAACTATTTTTAATGGTTGGTGTCTTAAGAATGTGTTTGGATTTTAACAGGGTTATTCTAAACATTTCGTAAAAATTATTCCACTACAATAGAAATGAGAAAGTTATTGCTTGCATTTGCAGTTTTAGTTGTTTCCGCTTCTGTATCTTTAGCAGCAGTGGTGAAAGGGAAGGTTGTCGATTCAGATTCGCAACCTCTTGTTGGTGTTACAACACAGATAATCGAATATCCGGATTCCGTGAGGAAGGGGTACATGATCACATCTGCAAAAGGGGATTTTTCCTTTAATGGTATAAAACCGGGTAATTATGTGGTTAATTTCTCAATGGTCGGTATGGACGCAGTGCGTAAGATTGTAGAAGTGCAAGATACGACAACTGTCCTGAATATTGGTCCTGTAGTTATGACAGAAACTTCTGTCACTCTGGATGATGCCGTGGTTACGGCAGTGAAGGCTTCTGTAGTGGCAAAGCAGGACACGATAGAGTTCAATGCCGGTTCTTTCAAGACTCAGGCGAATGCATCGGTTGAAGATTTGTTGAAAAAACTCCCCGGAGTGGAAGTGGATTCTGAAGGTAAAATAACATCGGGAGGTAAGACTGTAACAAAAATACTTGTAGACGGTAAGGAGTTTTTTGGAGATGACACTAAAATGGCGACTAAGAATCTGCCTTCTGATCTCGTAGATAAAGTTCAGGTTGTTGACCGTAAGAGCGATCTCGCCAGAATCACGGGTGTTGACGATGGTGAAGAGGAAACCGTTATAAACCTCACCGTTAAGAAGAATATGAAAAACGGCTGGTTCGGAACGATAGAGGGCGGTTATGGCACCGACAAGCGGTATGAAGGTAAGTTCAATGTCTCCACTTTCACAGACAATAATCAGATTTCTGTTGTAGGAGGTGCCAATAATACCAATGATCTCGGTTTTATGGATTCGGGAAGGGGCCGTTTTTCAAATTTCGGGTCTTCCGGCGGTATTACCTCGTCACAGCAGTTGGGTGTCAATTTTAATCTTGGGAAAACAGATAAGTTTCGTGTAGGGGGTAATGTGTTTTACACTCATACCGATCGCGATTCCGAGTCTTCAACCAACACTGAATATTTGCAGACCGGTCGTAATGAGTTTAAAAGCAGTAGCAATTATACTCGCGATAAAGGTCATAACCTGAGGGCGGATTTCCGTATGGAATGGAAAATAGATCCTAACAACACGCTTGATTTCAGACCTCAGTTCAGTTTTAACAACCGTAACACCCAGTCTACAGGTGAAAGCTACATGTGGAATGGCGGATTCAATATGGATTTATTGAACAGCGATATCAGTAAGAGGTTTAATCACGGTACAAGCTATAACGCATCCGGACGTTTGATCTTTAATCATAATTTCCCGTCGCGTCCGGGCAGATCGTTCAGCGTGCAGGCGAACTATGATTTTTCAGATACAAAACAGTATTCAACAACATGGAGCGACATTGAATATTACCTTGCGATAGATCCTGCGAACAGCAGTGAGAAACTTTATCGTTTCCTTGATAATCATCAATGGAATAACTCGGTGGGTGCGAGGCTGACTTGGACTGAACCTCTCGGAGATGTGACGCGAGGTAACTTCCTGCAAGTGGCTTATCGTTTCCAATATAGGTTTAACAATGCCAATAAGGATACCTATAATATTCCTCTGCCTTTGGAAACAACAGACTTTTCACCGGTAGATTTCGCAACCATTCCTGAGTTGGCAGTGTTTGATACGGATTTGTCGAATCGTTTCCGTAATAAATTCGGAACTCAGGAACTTCAATTGGGATATAAAAAGATAAATAGTAAATATAATCTGGAGGCAGGTCTGGTGTTTTCTCCATCCAGCAGTGGGAGTGAGGACCTTCTTAAATCCGAACGTAATATTCCGACACAATGGGTATGGAATGTGGCGCCTTTCGCAAGGTTCCGTTATAGGTTTAGTAAAACTAAATCAATACGGGCTGATTACCGTGCACGCACCACGGCTCCTTCACTTACTCAATTGCAGCCTGTTGCGGACGAGTCGGATCCTTTGAACATAACCCGTGGTAATCCGGATCTGAAACCTACATTCACGCAATCCATGAATGTGCATTTCAATAATTACAATCAAGATACGCAGCAGGCAATGATGGCAATGTTAAACCTACAGTATTCGCAGAATGTAATTGTGAATAAAACCGTGTCAGACCCCGAAACAGGTAAGAGGGAGACTACTTATACAAATGCAAACGGTAATTTCTCCGGATGGGGAATGTTCATGATAAATCAACCTTTCCGTAACCGGAAATGGCGCTTCTCGGCACGTGCAGCGGCTAACTATTCATCTATGGCTGGATATATCAACGGTAATTTCAACCGTTCAGGCAATTTAAGGTTATCGCCCAATGCCGGAATGACTTTCACTTGCGATATCTTTCAGATGTCTGTTAATCCTACATATTCTTTCAATATGGCAACCAATTCCCTTCCGGATCAGGCGAATCTTTACACTCATGCATATGGTTTCCGTTCCGACGCATCCCTGTATTTGCCTTTCGGCCTGCAGGTGAATACCGATATTAATTTTGACAAAACGAGTGGTTACTCTAACGGATTCAATTCGACTTCATGGCTTTGGAACGCACAAATTTCGTATAGTTTCCTCCGTGAAAAGAACCTTACTCTCAGCGTTCGTGCATATGACCTTTTGGGACAGAAAAAGAACATATCCCGCTCTGTCAGTGCAAACGGAACCATTACAGACAGCAGTTATAATGACCTGACCCGTTACGTGATGTTCGGTATATCATACACATTCAATACGTTGAAAAATAAGGGAAACAAAGGAGGTGACAACTTTGACGGTCGTCCCGGACCTCATCCCGGCAGACAGGGGAGGATGCACCGCATGGGTCCCCCTCCACGTATGTAAACAATGATTCAAAGTATGTAGACTACGATTTAAACGGCTTCTAAATCCTTACAACGTCTTTTATTCCTTTCACGGTCTTGATCTTTTTGATCAAGGCCGTGAGTTGTCTATTGTCGGTCACTCCGATAACGAGGTATCCCTGGAATATGCCATCGTGTGAATCAATTGATATGTTCCTGAGCATCGTGTTCGGCTCCTTGGATATTATCGACGTGATATTGGCGACAATGCCTATGTCGTCGTTCCCGATTACGCGCAGAGATGCCGGAAGCATTTCTCCGCTTTTCCCGCTCCAGTTGGCACGTATTATCCGGTATGGGTAGCGCTCACGGATATGCTCGGCATTGGGGCAATTACTTTTGTGGATTTTCACAGATCCGTCTGACGATATGAATCCGAACACATCATCCCCATAAATAGGGTTGCAGCATCGTGCAAACTTGTAGTTCAGTCCGCTGATGCTTTTTTCTCCTATTACTAAAACATCATTCTTAGGTTCTTCGTCCTTGGGGGGTACCAACTGAAATTCTTCGGCCGAAATATGTTCTGTCTCGATTTCACGGGTAGTAAACTCTACATAAGTGTTCAGAAAACGTCCTGCATCGATCTTGTTGCTGCCCATATCTGCAAAAAATTCGATCGCAGACTTATATCCCTGCTTCTTTATTAGACGCATAAGCTCCGCTTCCTCAATTTCCAGTTTGCGGTTTTTTGCACGTCTGGAAAAAGACTCTTTTCCTATGTCTGCAAGACGTTGTTTCTCTTCGTTGAGGCTTTGCTTGATTTTGTTGCGAGCCTTTGACGTGATAACAATATTGAGCCATTCCAGACGGGGAATCTGATTGGAAGAAGTCAGTATCTCTACCGTATCTCCATTCTGTATCTTATAATTCAAGCGTTTGTGGGAGCCATTTACCACGGCTCCCGTACAATGGGCACCGACATTTGTGTGAATGTGGAATGCAAAATCAAGTACTGTCGCTCCGTTTGTCATGCGGAAAAGGTCTCCCTTCGGAGTGAAAGCGAATACTTCCTGACCAAACGCATCCGCCTTTATATTTTTCATGAGCTGCATCGGTCCAGCCTCTGCAGTTTCAAGTATGTCGCGGATGTTGTTCATCCATTTGTCGGAGCTGTCGCCTTTGCCACCCTTATAGCGCCAGTGTGCCGCAAGACCTTTTTCGGCAACAAGATCCATCCTTTCTGTTCGGAATTGCACTTCCACCCATTTCTGCCCAGGTCCCATCACCGTGGCGTGGAGGCTTTCATAGCCGTTGCTTTTAGGCACGGATATCCAGTCTTTCATACGCGCCGGGTTTGCCGTGTACATATCAGCGAGAATTGAATATGCAAGCCAGCAATCCTGCTTTTCGCGTTCGCGTGGAGTGTCTATGATTACACGGATTGCGAAAAGGTCGTAAATTCCGGGAAGGTCCACTTTCTGCTTCTTCATCTTGTTCCATATGGAAGAGATGGATTTTGTGCGTCCCTTTATAGAAAATATAAGTCCTTCTTCAATAAGGCGTTCCTTCACCGGTGCTATAAATTCGCTGATATATTGGTCGCGTGAACGTTTGGTCTCGTTGAGCTTTTTCGCTATCTGCGTGTATATCTCGCGGTTTGTATATTTAAGCGACAGGTCTTCGAGTTCACCTTTTATCTTGTATAGTCCGAGTCTGTGGGCAAGCTGGGCATAGAGGCAGTTTGCCTCGAAAGCGACATTGCGCACCCATTCCTCATCGGGATGGTGATTGATGGAGCGCATCAGCATCAAGTTCTCCACTATCATTATGATGATTACCCTTATGT